>CAIVYV010000387.1 GCA_903910215.1 uncultured Pseudomonadota bacterium | reverse complement strand
TTGACGGCACAGGGAAACCCCGTCGTGCTCCGAGAGTTGTTGGAAAGTCTGTCGGCTGCCAAGAACGTCGAAGATCAACGTTGGTCGAGTGAGTTGGCGATGAGTGAGCTGAGGCGCGCTCTGTTGTCCATCGTACTGGTCTTGCTTCTGTTGGCGGCCTGGCGTGAAGTTCCGGCGAAGGTACGGCTTGCCGCTGTTGATTCGCGTTCGAATCGAGTCGCAACGGTGAGCAGTTTTGTCGTTGCCGCCTTTGTCATCGTTGCCGGCTTTTCATCCATTCGAGTCGAGGCACAGTTTGCTCGGCCGCTGCAGACAATCCAATCGGCCGAAGAGCGCGACGCACTCAATGAAGTCAACGCGGTCGTGCGCGAAATCCTCTCGCGTTCAGTCGTGAGTGCCGAGGATTATCGAAGTCTGGCGCGCGCTGCGACCAACTATGGTGCGATTCACCGATTGCATGCACACCCGATTTCCGAGGGTGTGCTGCGAGATGGTTTGGTTGCTGTGCAGCTGGGAAGACAAGCGGATCCAACGGCATCGGATTGGGATGTCCTCGAGCGACAACTGCGACGCTTGCTCGAGCCGCCGCCGCCGATCGTGGCCGATGATGGTGAGATCGATCCAGCCAATGAGCCGCTCGAAGGTAAGCTCGCCATGGGTTCTTCCGCGATGGCAGAGCCGCAGCCGACCGAGAGTCCGCAGGGATCGGAAGCATCCGATGTTGACGATGTGCAGAGTCCAGGTGGCGGAGCGGCGGATGAGTTCGCTGCCTCGGATTGGAGCGATGCCAGTGTTGCTGTGCCACTGTACCTGTTGCGGGAAGTCGAGAGTGGCGACTCCTATGCAGAGTTGTTCCGTCGTATGCAGTGGCGCAGCGCGGGTCGAGACATCGTGATCCCGCGGCCCACGCAGGGTTGGTGACGTGACGCTACGTTTTATTCTCGTCGCGGTGCTGCTCACCATGATGCCTGTGGTGATCGCTGCGCCGCAGGTGGAAGGTTCGTATGTCGTCCCCGATCGCCCCGTATGGGCTGGGGAAGTGTTCGAGTTGGGTTTGCAGTGGCGGGTCGATCGCGCCAATTTTCGTGCCTTGAGTGGCGAGTTGATGTGGAGCGTCGAGCCCTTGGCAGCGGAAGCATGGTTAAAGCCCGTTCTGACCGATAGTCGATCGGAGGCGACCAGCGTCATCACCTTCAAGCGTGCGGCAATGGCATCCCAGTCAGGTCGGATCGAGTTGCCGCCGGCGAGTTTGGGTTTTTTGATGCAGACCGGGAGTGTGTCCAACGGTGACTACACGCGCGCGATTCTCGAGCCGATCCCAGCGCGAAGTCAGTCGGGAGTTTTGGCGGTGCGTCGCTTGCCTGCAGCGCCATCGGGCTTTCGCGGCGCCGTCGGCCAGTTTCAGCTTACTGCGAACCTAGATCGTGCCCGGGTCGAAACCGGTGAGTTGGTGACGTGGACACTCTCGCTCAGCGGGCGCGGCAACTGGCCTATGTTAGCTGCCTTGCCGACGCGAACTCTGCCCTCCGGATTGCAGCTGCGAGAGACGGAGCGTGAGGACATGAAGATCAACGGTGAGTTCGAGCGTACTCGCCGAGAATCTTTGAGCTTCGTCGTTGCCGAGCCCGGAACCTATCGTTTGCCCTCGGTCGAGTTGCCGGTCTTCGACCCGATCTCGGGGCGGTACGTGACGGTCGAATCGCCGGAGATCACACTCGTGGCGAGCGGTGTCTCGGCCAATGCCATGGAGTTCACCGATGAACTGCTCGATGACAACATCGATGTGATCAAGCCGCTGAGTGGCAGTCTGCGAGCAATCGCTCCGCTATCAGCTGATCGATTCGAGCGATG
>CAIVYV010000386.1 GCA_903910215.1 uncultured Pseudomonadota bacterium | reverse complement strand
GATGAAGCCCGATCTGACCCCAGCGCAGGTAGATAACCTCCTCAACAACGGTTCGATGACGGATGACCTTGGGGTCGTCAACAAGGACCAATTCTTCGGTCACGGCCTCGCCAATGCCTACAAGGCGGTGGTGAACGCGAACTCCTCAGCAGCCGATTCCGCGGCGCGCATCTACTCAAGCGTCTCGACGTTGAACTTTGGCGATGCGTACACCACCTGGGACGTGTACATCACCGTGGTAGGTCTTGAGACGGTGTTTGTCGGTGCATCGAGCTCGCAAAGCTGGATCGCGATCGGATCTCCGACCGTGGTGGATTCTCGAACGCTCAAGTACACCGTCACGGTCAATCGTTCCTCGTTGGCCGATGGATTCTATGACAGCAGCATCGTCTTTACGCCAAGCACCGGGCCCGTGGTGACGGTGGGTGTGTCCTTGAGCAAGCGCTCGGCGACCGTGACCGGTCGGTTGGGTTATCAGTACGCGCTGCTGATCGATGCCGTCTCGCTCGCCACGAAACATCAGGTGGCCGGACCCGTGGCCGGTGCCGAAACGCCGTTCAACTTTGGCAATGTGTCGGCGGGACGCTACTTCCTCATCGCCGGATCTGATCTCGACAACGATGGGTTCATCTGCGGTGCGGCCGAGGCCTGCGCCTACTACCCGCTGACGTCGGACCCCGAGGCGCTCGATGTCGATGCGCTCGTGCGCGGTATCAAGATGGGTTCCGCCTACCTGCCGCTGGCTCTGACAAGCAGCGTCGACGGCGTGGCAAGCTTGCCGATCGATGGCGCGCCGCTCGACGGCTTCCCCGTGACCCCGGGACGCACGCCGGCGGTCGCGTCGTCGCGGCAACGACTGCTGCCGCTCGATGTGCCCTCTGCGCAGATGCAGTTGAAGCCGGGGGCGGTGCAGCGCAATGCGGCACCGGTCATCGAGATGCCGGTGGCGGCCCCGACGAGCATGACGGCTTCGACAAGCATGACGGCTTCGGCAAGCGCGACGGCGTCGACGGGCTCGGCCGGTCAAACGATCGTGCTGGTAATCGGGGCATCGAGCGGCGCGGGAGTGTCTTCTGACGCCACGACTGAGGTCGCGGAAGCCGGCGCCTCCAAGGCAGTTTCGACCATCGTCAGCGAGGTGCTCGACACCAGCACTGGCGGCCAGTACCGCTCACTCGAAACGGCGGTGAACCCGGCCGGTGAGCGCGACTGGGTGCTCGAGTACCGCAGCCAAGGTGCGCTGCTCGGGGTCGCCCCGCTATCGCGGACCATGGATGTTCTGTGGCGCAATGCGAGTGGTGCCGGCGTGGCCCTGCCGAGCAGCACATGGACGCAGCTCTGTGCGGGGCAGGTCTGGTCTGCGCAGGATGGCTACCAGCTTATCGTCGGCGCGCGGTCGCGTGCCAGTCTGCAGATGGTGTGGCAAGGCGAACTTGCAGGGCAGGGCGCTACTGCTGCGGTCACGCACCTCACGGGCGTCGGCTGCGAGGGATCAACGCTGGTTCTGCAGGGGTACGAGCTCGAACTGGGTCCGCGGGATCCCGCCCTGACGAGCGCGCCGCTGCAGGCTCTGCAGTTCGAACTGTCGCTGGACGATCGCGGCAGCGTCGTCAATCGCCGGCTGCGCCGTGAGTCGGTGTCGCTGTCGAGCCTGTGCTCGGGCGCGGTCGCCGAAGAGCGTGCGCGATTCTGTGCGATATGGCGAAACGCTGTCGCGCCCTGACGGGATCGATTAATCCGTCACTCTTTGGCCCGGATCGCGCGCGTTGCGGCGATGCGATCGTGCCAAGTCCGTCGATCCTTGCTGAAAAAACCCCAGATGTAGCCGAGCATCACGAAGTTGCCCGAAACCACCGAGAACAACGAACGAATCAGCGACACCTTCCAGTCCAGTACACCACCGTCGCTGCGCACGATGCGAATGCCCAGCAGTCGTTTTCCGGGCGTCGCGCCCCATACG
>CAIVYV010000385.1 GCA_903910215.1 uncultured Pseudomonadota bacterium | reverse complement strand
CTCCCCTTCCGGCTACGCATACGCCCGTAGCCACTCAAACGCCCCGTCCCCAAAGGTTCGGGGCGTTTTCGTTTCAAACATCTACTCCGCAACCGGTCCGTGCAATGAAAGCACCCGCTGTCGGGCGATCGTTGCAGGCGCGCGATTCGTGACTGTCCGAGGTGTCTCCATGAGCATTCATCCCGTGGTCCTGTCCGGCGGTTCCGGCACCCGCCTGTGGCCGCTTTCGCGCGAGGCGCTTCCGAAGCAGTTCCTGAAGTTCCATGGCGACCATAGTCTGCTGCAGGCGACGATCCTTCGCACCATAGGGTTGACCGACTCCAGCGCGCCGACGATCCTCGCCAACAACGAACATCGATTCCTGATTGCACAGCAGTTGCAGGAAATCGGCGTCGCCGCGCGGGACATCATCCTCGAGCCGGTGGGGCGCAATACCGCTCCACCCCTTGCGATTGCCGCGCTCAGCATCCTCGCCCAGGATCCGTCCGGCCTGATGCTGGTACTGCCGTCCGACCATCTGATCACCGACGGCGCCGCATTTCGCGCGGAAGTCCTGGCCGCCGTGCCGGCTGCACGCGTCGGGCATCTCGTGACCTTCGGTATCCGGCCGCGCTGGGCGGAGACCGGTTATGGCTACATCGCCTGTGGCGATCCGCTCCCGGGCGACGGGGCCTGCAGCGCGGTATCCCAGTTCATCGAAAAGCCCGATCTCGCGCGCGCAGAGCGGTTTGTCGCGCAGGGCAGCTATCTTTGGAACAGCGGCATGTTCCTGTTTCCTGCCAGAGTATTCCTGTCCGAACTCGAACGGCTGCAGCCCGCAATGCTGGCCGCCTGCCGGCAGGCCCTGTCGGAAGGACAGCGCGACCTCGACTTCACCCGACTATCGCAAGCTGAGTTCGAGCGTTGCCCGTCCATTTCGGTCGACTATGCAGTGCTGGAGCACACCGTGCTCGCTGCCGTGCGTCCGGTCGACTACGACTGGTCGGACCTCGGCTCCTGGAAGGCGTTGTGGGATGTGGGCGCGAAGGACGCCCACGGCAACGTCACCACGGGCGAAACCGTGCTGGAGGACGTGCGGAACAGCTATTTCTATTCCGAGAGCCGTCTCGTCACTGCTATCGGCGTGGAGGGTATCGTCGTGATCGAGACAGCGGACGCCATCCTTGTGTCCCACCGCGATAGCGTGCAGTCCGTGCGCAGGATCGTCGACAAGCTCAAGGACCAGAAGCGCCCCGAAGGATTGATCCACCGGAAGGTACATCGGCCCTGGGGTACCTACGAATCGGTGGACGAAGGCGATCGGTTCCAGGTCAAGCGGATCACTGTCAACCCGGGATCGAAGCTCTCCTTGCAGATGCACCACCACCGCGCCGAGCACTGGATCGTCGTGCGCGGGACGGCCCGGGTAACCCGCGGCGAGGATGTCGTGATGCTCGGCGAGAACGAGTCGACGTTCATTCCGTTGGGCGTGAAGCATCGTCTCGAGAATCCCGGGCGCATCCCGCTCGAACTGATCGAGGTGCAGTCGGGCACGTACCTGGGCGAAGATGACATCGTCCGCTTCGAAGACACTTACAATCGCAGCTGAGTGCGATGTTGCGGGGCGTGCACTGAACCAAGGAGATTCCGAATGAAGCGCGAGATCACCAAGGCCGTTTTCCCGGTGGCAGGCATGGGCAGCCGGTTCCTGCCCGCAACCAAGGCCAGTCCCAAGGAGATGCTGCCGGTCGTCGACAAGCCGCTGATCCAGTATGCGGTCGAGGAAGCGGTGGCCGCCGGCATGACGGAGATGATCTTCGTGACCGGCCGCAACAAGCGGGCAATCGAAGATCATTTCGACAAGGCGGCCGAACTCGAGGCTGCGCTGGAAGAGCGCGGAAACGAGAAGCTGCTGGCGACCGTGCGCGGAATTCTT
>CAIVYV010000384.1 GCA_903910215.1 uncultured Pseudomonadota bacterium | reverse complement strand
TTCAACGAGGATCTCGATCGAGCGCTGCTGCGTCCGGTCGCGCGCGGTTATCACCGCGTCGTTCCGGAACCGGTGCAGATCGGCGTCTCGAACGTGTTCTTCAACGCGAAGTATCCGGTGACGATGGTTAACAACGCTCTACAGGGCAAATTCGTACCGGCGCTATCCGACCTTGGGCGTATCACACTCAACACGACGCTCGGTTTGGGCGGATTGTTCGACCCCGCCACCTCGGCTGGGCTAGAACGCTACGACGAAGACTTCGGACAAACGCTCGGCGCCTGGGGAGTGCCAAGTGGCATGTATGTCGTCGTGCCCTTCCTCGGGCCCTACACGTTGCGCGATGGGATTGGCAGCATCGTCGATGACTTTGCCGAGCCTCGCTCCTATCTTGAAGACGACAGCACACGGTATGGCTTGTGGGCCGGCGACAAATTTGATCGCCGCGTGCGTCTGCTCGACGCCGATGCCGTACTCGATCGCACGGGCGACAGCTACGCCTTCATTCGTAGCGCCTACTTGCAGCGGCGCGAATTCCTAGTCAACGATGGCATCACGGCAGGCAATGACCTCGAAGCCGAGCTCGAAAAGGAGCTAGAGGAAGATCCGCCGAAAGAGCCCTAGACGGGTAGCAACCCCTCGACGCCGCTGAGGCGTGCCAGTCGCAGCACGCCCGCAGGTAGAGCCACGTAGCGCAACTCCACACCCTGCTCTCGTGCGAGAGCCACGAGGTCGAGCAGCACCGCAAGGCCCGCGCTGTCGATACGCTCAAGACCGCTACAATCGATGCGGAGGCGGCCACCCGAACTCAGACAGCGCTGCAATTGCGAATGGGCATCGGCCGCCGTAGCAAACCCGAGCGCACCGCTCGCGCGGCACAGACCGCTTTCAGATTCGACGGCGAGACGAAACTCACTCATCCCTTGCGACCCACACCCCGGTTCTGCGCCTGCAAACGCTGGATCACGGCATCGAGACCTTTCTGATCGATTTCCGCGCCGAAGTCTTCGCGAAAACTCTTCACGTAACTGATGCCTTCGATGACCACATCCCAAACTTTCCAGCCCGCCTCGGTCTTGCGCAAGGAGTAGTTCACCGGAACCCGAGTTCCGTTACTACGACGGACTTCCGTGCGAACACTGGCCGAGACGGCGGCCGCAGGCACCGGCGTCGGCAGCACCTTGATGCGATCGCCCGTGAATTCGAGCAAGGCATCGCCGTAGTTACTCATCAAGGAGCCATAGAACGCGTCGATGAATTGCTGACGCTGCTCTGGAGTGGCCGTTCGCCAGTGCTTGCCGAGCACCAGACGCGCCGCGTGGTTGACATCGAAATGCGGTAACAAGATTCGATCGACCAACTCGCCGAGCTTCGCAGGGTCCTTGCGCAACTCCACTCGTCGCGACTCCAACTCACTGACCATCGCATTGGCCGCTGTCTCGATCAAAGCATTGGGCTCGCTCGCGTTCACGACGCTCGCATTCACCGGACTAGCCTTGGTCTGCGCCAGCGCCGGAACTGAACCCAGCATCGACGCAAGTACCAGGAGAATCAGCGGAATCGGGGATCGAATCATGGGGGTTTCCTTACTCGGCCTTGGCTGTATCAGTGCCGGCGTCCTTACTTGCGAAATTGGCGAAGAACTTGTTCACCAACGACTCGAGCACGATCGCCGATTGTGTGAACTCGATTTGACTGTCCTGCTTGAGGAAAGTTTCGGAGCCGCCGGGGCCAATCCCTACATACTTGCCACCGAGCAAACCTTGCGTCTGGATGCTCGCATCGCTGTCATCCGGAATACGATCGAACGACGACTCGATCTTGAGTGAGACCACGGCCCGGTAGTCGGCGGGATCAAAGCTGATGCCCTCGACGCGACCGATGCGAACACCCGCCATGCTGACCGGCGATCCCACTTTCAAATCGCCGACATTGTCGAACTTCGCCGTCACGCGATATCCAGCCTGCTCACCGAGCGAGAGTCCGCTGCCGGGCAATTGCGTCGTCAAAAAGAACAACGCGGCAAAGCCAAGTAGAACGAACAGGCCTGTGCCGATTTCGAGCGAACGTTGCGATTTCATTCTGGATTACCTTCCGAGAAAAGCGGCTGTCAGCATGTAGTCGATCAACAGGACGAGTACCGACGACACCACCACTGTGCGTGTCGTTGCGAGGCCAACACCCTGAGCAGTCGGGGGCGCGTGATATCCCTCGTAAACGGCGATCAGGCTGCAAGCAAAACCGAAACAGATACTTTTGACGATACCCTCGTATACGTCGTCGAGCTCAACCGCCGCCTGCATTTGCGACCAAAAGGCACCCGGATCGACCGCCATCAGCTGCACGCCGATCAGCTGCGCGCCAAAAAGACCCACGATGTCGAAGATCGCCACGAGTAGCGGCATGGCGATCACACCACCCAAAAAGCGCGGCGCGATGACATGACGCAGCGGATCGACCGCCATCATCTCCATGGCCGTCAATTGGTCCGTTGCCCGCATCAGGCCGATTTCAGAGGTTAAAGCCGTGCCGGCACGCCCAGCGAACAGCAACGCCGTCACGACCGGGCCCAATTCCTTGAGCAAGCCGAGCGCCGCGGCTACACCGAGCGCATCCTCGGAACCGAAACGCTGCAGAAGATCGAAGCCCTGCAGACCGAGCACCATGCCGACAAAGAGCCCGCAGAGCATGATGATGATCAGTGATCGCGCTCCGGCGTTATAGATCTGGTGGATCACCGCACGCGGCTTAGCGAGTGCCGGCAGACATTGTCCGAGCACCCGCAGCAGAAAGAGTGCGACCGCGCCGATGCGACCCAAGCTGGCGCTGATCATGATCGACTCCTCGCCTGCTCCGCCTGGCCGAGGATATCCGTAGCCAAATCACCCGCCGGAAAATGGAACGGTACCGGTCCATCGGCCGCGCCGCTCATGAACTGGCGAACCACGGGCTCCTCGCTACGAGCCAGTTCATCCGGTGTTCCCGAAGCGACGACCCGCCCCTCTGACAAGAGATAGCTTCGGTGCGCAATTGTGGCGAGCTCTTCGACATCGTGCGAGACCACAATACTCGTGACACCGAGCGTCTCGTTGAGTTCGCGAATCAAACGGACAATTACGCCCATCGAGATCGGATCGAGGCCGACAAACGGCTCGTCGTAGATCAGCAACTCCGGGTCCATGACGATGGCTCGCGCCAACGCCACGCGTCGGGCCATTCCACCGGAGAGCTGCGAAGGCATGAGCTCGGCAGCACCGCGCAGGCCGACCGCCTCGAGCTTGGTCAGCACGAGCCGTCGTAGGACAGACTCCGGCAAACGCGCGTGCGCGCGCACGGGAAACGCCACGTTCTCGAAGACGGTGAGGTCGGTCAGCAAGGCGCCGTTCTGGAACAGCATGCCCGTCCGTCGACGCAGTGCGTAAAGACCGGCCTTATCCAAATGGCCCACCGACTTACCGAAGAGTTCTATCCGGCCGCGATCGGCCGCGACCTGGCCGGTCAGCAGGCGCAGGAGCGTGGTTTTGCCGGTGCCACTCGGGCCCATCACTGCCGTGATCTGCCCCTGCGGCACGTCGATATCCACGCCCGCAAAAATCGGTCTGGTGCCGACGGCGTAGTGCAGATCTCGGATACGGACGGGAGGAGCGCTCATGAGGGCGCCGGATATTACCAAACGGAGCATGAAATAACGGCCGACAGATGCAGTTCGGGACAAATCGGACTAAAATGGTGCGGTTTTATGATCCGCATCAGCAAAATGACCGACTACGCCACGGTGCTACTCGCCGAGCTAGCCCGTGCGCCGCAAACGCAGCAAAGCGCAGCGACCCTTGCTGAGCGCACGCAAATCGCCGTGCCGACCGTCAGCAAAGCGCTCAAAGCTTTGCAACGTGCGGGCCTCGTACGCTCGACGCGCGGCTTGCATGGCGGCTACACACTCGCCCGCCCCGCCGCTGAGATCTCCGCTGCTGCCATCCTCGATGCGCTCGAGGGTCCGATCGCCGTCACCGACTGCGCTGCCGGCGCCGGCCAGTGCGAACTGGAGACCACCTGTGGCGTGGGTCGCGCGTGGCAACGAGTGAATTTGACGGTTCGTCGCTCGCTGTACCAAGTGAGTCTTGAACAATTGGCCGGTCTGGATAAAGGCCCATACACATGAGCGAAAACGCACAACTCAATGAAATCGTCGGTCGTGGCTACCAGCATGGCTTCGTCACCGACATCGAATCCGAAAGCTTGCCGCCCGGCCTCGATGAGGATGTCGTGCGAAAAATTTCGGCCATCAAGCATGAGCCGGCCTTTCTGACCGAATGGCGTCTGCGTGCGTATCGACACTGGCTCACCATGCGCGAGCCCGAGTGGGCTCACGTACGCGTACAGCCCATCAACTACCAGGACCTCTCGTACTACTCCGCGCCCAAGGCCAAGACCGACGGACCCAAGAGTCTCGACGAAGTCGACCCGAAGTTGCTCGCGACCTACGAAAAACTCGGCGTGCCTCTGCACGAACGGGCACGTCTCGCCGGCGTGGCGGTTGATGCTGTATTCGATAGCGTGTCGGTCGCCACGACCTTCAAAGATCGACTCGAGAAAGCCGGCGTCGTGTTCTGCTCGTTCTCGGAAGCGGTTCAGAAGCATCCCGAGTTGATCGAGCGTTATCTCGGCACCGTGGTACCGCACACCGACAACTATTACGCCTGCTTGAACTCGGCCGTGTTCTCCGATGGCTCATTCGTCTACATCCCAAAGGGCGTCCGTTGCCCGATGGAATTGTCGACCTACTTTCGCATCAACGCGGCCAAGACCGGTCAATTCGAGCGCACACTGATCATTGCCGACGAAGGTAGTCACGTGAGCTACCTCGAAGGCTGCACGGCACCGATGCGCGATGAAAATCAGCTGCATGCGGCGGTAGTCGAGCTCGTCGCTCTCGATCACGCCGAGATCAAATACTCGACTGTGCAGAACTGGTACCCGGGCGATGAGAACGGTGTCGGTGGCATCTACAACTTCGTCACCAAGCGCGGCGAGTGTCGTGGTCGCAACTCGAAGATTTCGTGGACCCAGGTCGAAACCGGATCTGCCATCACCTGGAAGTATCCGAGCTGCGTGTTGCGCGGTGAGAACTCGGTCGGCGAGTTCTACTCGGTCGCACTCGCCAATCATCGTCAGCAGGCCGACACCGGCACGAAGATGATTCACATTGGCGCCAATACTCGCAGCACCATCGTGTCAAAAGGCATCTCGGCAGGTCACGGTCAGAACACCTACCGCGGTCTCGTCAAGATTCTCCCGACGGCTAGCGGCGCGCGCAACTTCACGCAGTGCGACTCGCTGCTGATGGGCGGAGACTGCGGCGCGCACACCTTCCCCTATGTCGAGGTGAAGAACCCAACCGCGACCGTCGAGCACGAAGCGTCGACTTCGCGCATCAGTGAAGATCAGCTCTTCTACTGTCTGCAACGCGGTATTGCCGAAGAAGATGCCGTCAACATGATCGTGAACGGCTTTTGCAAAAGCGTATTCAAAGAATTGCCGATGGAGTTTGCCGTGGAAGCACAGAACCTGCTCGCGGTCAGTCTCGAGGGCTCGGTCGGCTGAACGGAGATCATCATGCTCGAAATCAATTCATTGCAGACTCGTATCGGTGACAAGGAAATCCTGCGTGGTCTGAACCTCACCGTGAAGGCTGGCGAAGTTCACGCCATCATGGGCCCGAACGGGGCCGGCAAGAGCTCGCTCGCATACACTCTCGCCGGACGTCCGGGTTACGACGTCACCGGCGGTAGCGTGCGCTTCGAGGGAGCCGATCTACTTGCACTCGCGCCCGAAGAACGCGCGCAAGCGGGTTTGTTTCTCGGCTTTCAGTACCCCGTCGAGATTCCGGGCGTCAACAACGTCTATTTGCTGAAAGCTGCACTCAATGCTGCGCGCAAGCATCGTGGCCTGCCGGAGGTCGATGCCTTCGAATTCCTGACGCTCGTACGCGAGAAGATGCGCTTGATGCAGATGGACGAGTCGTTTCTGTCGCGCGGCGTGAACGAAGGGTTCTCCGGCGGCGAGAAGAAACGCAATGAGATCCTGCAGATGCTCGTGCTCGAGCCCAAGCTCGCCCTACTCGATGAGACCGATTCGGGACTCGATATCGATGCGCTCAAGGTCGTCGCCAACGGCGTGAATTCCCTGCGCTCACCCGATCGAGCCGTCGTACTCGTCACCCACTATCAGCGACTGCTCGATTACATCAAACCCGATGTGGTGCATGTACTCGCGCGCGGGCGCATCATCAAAACCGGTGGCCCCGAACTTGCGCTCGAACTCGAGGCTCGTGGCTACGACTGGCTACTCGCGGATGCCGCCTGATCCCATGACCGCAAGCCCCCTCACGTCCGCATCGCGAGCACCGACCAATCGCGATGAAAACTGGAAGTACGCCAATCTGCGTGCGTTGTCGAAGATCTCGTTCGATGCAGCCGTCGACGAACGAACGACAGTCCCGATCGCAGCCGACCTTCCCGCCAGTACGACCGCATGCCGTCTCGTGTTGATCGATGGGCAATACTCGGCCTCCCTCTCCGATGCTCTGCCAAGCGGCACCGAGCTCAGCATCGATACTCGTTCCGCGGAGGTCGAGACCGACGAATCGGTTGATCACCATTATCTGAATCTCAACCGTCAAGGACGTCGCCAAACGCTGCGCTTGCATGTGATGCAGAACCAAATCGTGCAGCTCGAGATCCTGCATGTGGCGACTCGAGTGGGGCAACCCGCGATCGAAGTGCAAATCGAGTCGGGCGCAGAACTTACCTTGACCGAGCGCCATATCGCTCTCGGCACCGCCACGGCCGCAACCAATCTCGCTCTCGATATCCAACTCGCTGAACACGCCAAGCTGCACCTCGCACGCTGGCAACACTTTGCGAGCCCCGCCACATACATCGAGACACTGAACTTAGGGCTAGGCGCATCGAGCGAATGTGATCTCACCCAGATCACGAGCGCAGATCGCAGTGACACTGTCGTATCTAGTCGCTCCACGGTTTTCGTCAAACACGCCGGCGAAGGAGCACAACTGCACTGGAATAGCGCGGTGATCGCCGATGGCCAGCAGCAGCACGATGCCTATGTGCGCATCGACCACCAAGCGCGACGGGCGCAAACACATCAACTCTTCCGCGGTATTGCGAGCGGCCGCAGCAAAATCGGCTTCAACGGGCACATGCTCGTCGGGCCGTCAGCCTATGGCACGCATTCAGGCCAATCGCTCAAGACGTTGCTCGCAGGCAGCGAAGCAGAAGCCAATGTTCGTCCGCAGCTCGAGATCTACACTAACGAAGTGACCGCGACGCACGGCGCGACCGTCGGCAAACTTGACGGCGACATGCTGTTCTATCTCCTCTCACGCGGTATCGATCCGGATACCGCCGAGTCTTTGCTCAAATGGGCCTTCGTCAGCGACGTGCTGACCCACCTGCCCTCGGCTGAGTTGCGACACCAAATCGAAGCCAGCCTCGTCCGGCAGCTACCGGGCGCCATGGCCGCACGGGAGTCCTCGACACAGGAGACAGCTCGATGAGCGTCATCGAACAACCGCTCGCCGACTACGACGTCGAACAAGTTCGCCGCGACTTCCCAATCCTGTCGACTACGGTGCGTGGAAAACGGCTGGCTTTTCTCGATACGGCTGCCTCGTCGCAACGGCCGGCCTGCGTCATCGAGGCGATCGTGCATTACGAAACACACCTGCATGCCAACGTGCATCGCGGCGTCTACGAACTGAGTCAGAAAGCCACTGACGCTTTCGAGGCGGCGCGCGAGCGCGTCAGAGTTTTCCTCAACGCACGCTCCACGCGCGAAGTGGTCTTCACGCGCGGAACGACCGAATCGATCAATCTCGTCGCTCAGTCTTGGGGGCGATCGTTGCAACCGGGCGATGAAATCCTGATCAGCTGGATGGAGCACCACGCCAACATCGTGCCGTGGCAGATGGCGTGCGAGCGTAGCGGCGCGGTGCTGCGCGTCATTCCGATCGATCGACGCGGCGAGCTTGACCTTGCCGCCTTCCACCGACTGTTATCACCCAAAACGCGATTAGTTGCGATCACGCAGGTATCCAACTCTCTAGGCACGATCGTTCCGATCGCCGAGATCATCGCTGCAGCGCGACGTAACGGCAGCCTCGTGCTCGTAGATGGCGCACAGGCTGTGGCTCACCAGCGTATCGATGTGCAAGCGCTAGACTGCGACTTCTACGCCTTCTCGAGTCATAAGCTCTATGGTCCGACCGGAATGGGCGTGCTCTGGGCGCGTGAGTCCGTGCTCGCCGGTATGCCGCCGTGGCAAGGTGGTGGCGACATGATCAGGACGGTCTCTTTCGAGAAGACCACCTACAACGAGCTGCCCTACCGCTTCGAAGCGGGAACGCCGAACATTTCTGGCGCCGTAGGTCTCGCGGCTGCGATCGACTATCTCGAGTCGCTCGACATCGACAAAGTCCATGCTCACGAACAGTCGCTACTGCGCTATACGACCGAGGCGCTGCGAGCCATCCCGGGCTTGCAGATTATCGGCGAAGCTGCCGACAAAGCCGGCGTCATCTCATTCACGCTTGAGCAAGTGCATCCGCATGATCTTGGCACCATCCTTGATTCCGAGGGTGTCGCTGTGCGCGCCGGACACCACTGCGCGATGCCCGTGATGGATTTCTTTGGAGTGCCGGCAACCGCCCGCGCTTCTTTCGGCTGCTATACGAATCGCGAAGATGTCGACCAATTGATCGGCGCACTGCATCGCGCGTTGGAGGTTTTCGGCTGATGGACCTTAAGGACTTGTATCGAGACGTCATCCTCGATCACAACAAGAACCCGCGCAATTTTGGCAAGCTCGAACCTTGCGATACTTCGGCTGACGGGCATAACCCTCTCTGCGGCGATCGTCTGACGCTCATGCTGCGTCTCGAAGGTGACACCGTCAGCGATGTTCGCTTCGAAGGTAAAGGCTGCGCCATTTCGACAGCCTCGGCTTCCCTGATGACCGAGGCGATCAAGGGGCTCGATGAACGGGCCATCACGGCATTAAGTGACGTTGTGCATCGCACGCTCACCTCGTCGACCGAAGCGGCTGTTCCCGAGGGGCTCGGGAAACTCGCAGCGCTCTCGGGTGTTCGCGAATACCCGGCGCGAGTCAAATGCGCGAGCCTCTGCTGGCATACATTGGCAGCAGCGCTCGCCCATCGTGGCGGCAGCGCCGCCGTTTCAACGGAATGACACCATGCGCAGTCACGAGAACGAAGCTTTCATACTCTCGCGCGATACCCCGGCGGTCATGGTCCCCTCGGGAGATGCAATCACGCTGAAGTCGGGTCTCTCCGGCTTCATCACGCAGGCCTTGGGCGGCAGCTTTACGCTGTACATCGAGGGCAACCTCTATCGTCTTTCGGGTGAGAACGCCGATGCCATCGGCAAGCAGACCCTGCAGGCCCCCGAGTTGCCACCGGACGCCACAGCGGCGGACGTGCAGGCGCTGGCCTGGCAACAGATGCGCAGCTGCTACGACCCTGAAATTCCCATCAACATCGTCGAGCTCGGCCTCGTTTACGAGTGTGAAGTAGTGCCGAACGACGACGGCACACGGGATCTCGCGGTCAAGATGACCCTGACCGCTCCGGGCTGCGGCATGGGCGATGTGCTTGTCCAGGATGTCAAAGAAAAAATCGAGATCATTCCAACCGTACGAGAAGCCAAGGTCGAGCTCGTCTTCGATCCGCCCTGGAATCAGTCGATGATGTCGGAATCCGCGCGGCTGCAAACGGGCATGATGTGAGCCAGCCGTGGATCCCGGCGGGATCGATCGAGCAGCTCGCCGCTCAGTCACGCCTCGAAGTGGAAGTTGATGGCGACTACGTCACCGTCGCCCGATTGAACGGTGAACTGCACGCCTTCGAAGATCGCTGCACCCACGACGGAGAGCCGCTCGCCGGCGCCGAGCTCGAGGGTGATACGTCGACGCCCTGCGGTGTCGTGATCTGTCCGCGACACGGCGCTCGCTTCTGCCTCAAGACAGGCGCCGCACTGACGCCACCGGCCTATGAGCCCATCCGGATTTTCGAGGTTCGCGAATGCGACGGGCAAATCGAGGTGCGTAAATCTTGATGATGCAGCGACGCTTGACGCTGCTGCGCCATGGTCACGCCGAAGTATCGGCGCCAGGTGGCGATATCGATCGCGCCTTGGATGAGATCGGCCGCACCGAAGTGACGGCTGCGGCGGCCACACTCGCCCTGTTCGACAAGCCAACTCGATTGATCGTCAGTAGCGCCCGACGCACTCGAGAGACCGCTGCGATCCTCACTCAAGCCCTCGCTCTTCAGTCGGCGCAGGTCGAATATCTCCCTGAGTTGTATTTGGCGAGTGCAGTCACCTTGCAGCGCGTGATCGACATGCAGCCCGATGATCACGCGCAGTTGTGCCTGATTGGTCACAATCCGGGGCTATCGGATTTCGTACTTGAAGCCCTGCTCTCGGACTCACAACGCGACGCCTATCGAGGATTGACGACAGCCGGATGGGTGTCGTGGCAATTCACCGCAGCAAGTTGGCAGGCATTCGCACCCGACGCGAATTACACCTTCGCTCAATCGATCTCGCCAGCTAACGCCCGCGCGATATAAGTGGCAGGCACTCGGGTTCGCGGCAAACGAACACCCGGCATGACGTCGGCGAACCAGTCGCGTACCGGTCGGTCGAGCGCGACGCCATGCATGTAGTTGTAGAGCGCAGTGCTCAAGGCCTTGCCAAGCAGGTCATGATCGACACCCGTCGGGTCGTGGAAACTGATGTCGTTGCGCGCGAAATCTCCCGTCGGTGGCGCGATCAAAGTAACACCATACTCGGATGGGTTCAGACCCACCGGGGAGTGCACCGTGCAGGTGAAGCGATGGAAGTACCCTGACTGCACGCAACCCTCGGCAAACAACTGCCTGACATACTCGAGAGAATCGACGGTCTCGGCCACCGTTTGCGTTGGAAAGCCGTACATCAGATAGGCGTGCACGAGAATGCCAGCATCGGTGAAGGCACGCGTCACACGCGCCACCTGCGCGACCGATACGCCTTTTTTCATGAGCTTCAACAGTCGATCTGAGGCAACCTCGAGACCACCCGATACCGCAATACAGCCACTCGCCGCCAACTCCTCGCACAATGCCGGCGTGAATGTCTTCTCGAAACGGATATTCCCCCACCACGAAATCGTCGTCCGACGACGCAGCAACTCGGCAGCGAGTGCTTTCAAAACTTTAGGTGGCGCAGCCTCGTCGACGAAATGGAAACCCGTCTCACCTGTCTCGGCGACGATCGCCTCGATGCGATCGACGAGAACAGCCGCCGTGGCGGTTTGATAGTTGGAGATGTAGTCGAGACTCACATCGCAGAAGCTGCACTTCTTCCAATAGCAGCCGTGGGCTACCGTCAGCTTGTTCCAACGACCCTCCGACCACAATCGATGCATCGGGTTCAGCATGTCGAGTAGCGAGAGGTAGCGACCCAGAGGCAAGCCTTGCCAGCTCGGTGCACCGGTGTCGGCAAACGCGATCTCAAGATCGCCTGCATCGACGTAGCGCACCTCGCCCGCACTGTTGCGGATAAACGTTCTGATCAGACGCGCCTCATCACGCTGACCCTGCCAACGCTCGATGAGCGCCCATAGCGGCGCCTCACCGCGATCGAGCGTCACGTAGTCGACGAAGTCGAAGAGCCGCGGTTCAGCGAGCTCGCGCAACTCGGTATTGACGTAACCTCCTCCCATCACGATGGTTGCCAGAGGGCGCTCATGGCGGATGGTTTGGGCGATACGCAAGGCGCCATAGAGAGCGCCGGGAAACGGCACCGACAACAATACGATATCGGGCTGGTGCTGCTGCAGAACCTGCCGGGTGAGCCGCTCGAGATGCTCATCGAGGAAATGTCGGGGTCGCGCCAACGCCTGCGCCAACGGGTCGAAGCTCGACTGACTGGCCGCCAACTTTTCGCCGTAACGCACGAACTCGAAGCCCGGGTCGACGGCATCACGGATCACGTCGGCGATGTCGTTCAGATACAGCGTTGCGAAGTGTCGCGCGCGATCCTGCGTCCCTAAGGCACCGAAAGCCCAGGCAAGTGGATCATCACCTTCATAGGCCGACAGAGCTGCGAATCGAGGACCTTCGGGCAGATACCGTCGCGAGACGATGCGATGCGCCAGGGTCGCGTCACGCCCCTGCAGAAAGGCGATCACGGGCCCGACAGTCGCAGCATAGATCTCGCTCGCCGCGAGGAACGAGCGCTCCGCCTCCGTGCGCCGCTTCGCATGACGCTGCTCGACGGACGCTGCAAGCGCCTGGAGTCCCGCCTCCGTCATCACGGACAGCACGAGCTCGAGCGCGAGATCGGCTTGAGCGATCGGCACCTTGCGGCTGCGCAGAAAACCACTCAGGTAGGCCGTCGCCGGATACGGCGTGTTTAACTGGGTCATCGGCGGGATCAGCGCGAGGACCTTCGGCGGCGGCAGAGACATGACTCCATTATGCGAGATACCGCGACACGGTTGAAATGCCGATCACGCATCCCCACTTTGACAACAACGTCATCTTCGAGAGCGACACCATGAGCCAGGCCCTAGCTGTCACCACTGCGAGCTTCCGCGAGCAAGTTATCGAAGCCTCCCACCAGCAGCCCGTCCTCGTGGATTTTTGGGCGCCGTGGTGCGGACCCTGTCGCATGCTTGGGCCCGTGCTCGACCAATTGGCGGCGAGCACGCCCGGTATCAAGGTCGTAAAACTCAACACCGACGAAGAACCGGAGGTCGCCGGGGCCTATGCGATCCGTAGCATTCCCGCAGTGAAGCTTTTCAAGAACGGCCAGGTCGTCGATGAATTCGTCGGCGCGCAACCACTCGGTGCCGTCAAAGCCTTCGTCGCAGCGCACTTGCCAAAGGACATCGACCCTCGCTTCGCAGAGGCGGAGCAGTTGATCATGGCGGGCAACACGAACGCAGCTGAAACCCTACTCGACTCGCTACCACCGGTGATGCAAAGCGAATCAGACGTGAAAGCCTTGCGCGCCAAGCTGTATTTCGCTCGTATCGCGCTGTCGCCCGATGAAACGGACTCCATCCAGACCGCGCGTGTCGCCGCGGCACGCTACCTGCTGAAGGCTGCTTGGAAATCCGGAGTGGAGTCGCTCTTCGCCGCAGCAGAACGCAATCGTCGCTACGCCACCGGAGCTGGACGCGACGATCTTCTGAAGGCGTTTGATCTCGGCACAACCGATGAGGTTAGTCTCGCCGCCGCGCGTCGGCGCCTCGCGGCGCTACTCCACTAGCAATCGCGCACCAGCGCTAATGCGCGGCCTCATCACGCAGGCGAGCCGCCTCGGCCTCGCCTAGGTAGGCCTTGATCCAGCCACGGGCGAGGTATAACAGCGGGATCAGTGCGATCGCCGCACCGAGCTTGTAGAGATAGTTGACC
>CAIVYV010000383.1 GCA_903910215.1 uncultured Pseudomonadota bacterium | reverse complement strand
GCGGTGGAGTACGCCATTCGCCGCGCTGCTGCCACGCGCGACACCACCCGCCTGCACCTGCTCAACGTGCAGGCCCCCATCGTCACGGTGAACGTGAAGCTCTTTGTCAGCCAAGAGAGCCTCGAGACGTACTACCGCGAGGAAGGCACCAAGGCGCTTGCCGACACTCTCGCCCGCGCGCAGGAAGCGGGGCTCGAGACACACCCACACATTGGGGTTGGCGATGCAGCGCGAGTCATCCTCGACTACGCCGCAGAGAAGGCCGTCGATGAGATCGTGATGGGCAGCCACGGCCGCGGTGCGCTCGCCGGCGCGCTCGTCGGCTCAGTCGCGCAGAAGGTGGTGCACGGGGCCAGCGTGCCGGTGGTGCTCGTCAAGTGAGATTTAGCGATGACCCGTAATCGGCATTAGTGTCGATTACGAGTAACGCGCCAAGCTCAGCTCTGTTTTGGTCCGTCCGGTTGTCCGACTGAGCGCCCTCGTGTATCGAGAATCGCATGAAAGACCGGTTTCACGACGACGCGTTAGCCGAAATGCTCATCAAGGATTCGACACTTGCCGTCGACTTTCTGAATGACGTTCTAGCCAACGGCGATCAAGCGGAGCTTTTGGTGGCGCTGCGCCAGCTCTCCAAAGCACACGGCGGTATGGCACGAGTGGCTCAACTCGCCGAGCTCAATCCGACGCAGTTGTATCGTGCCCTCTCGCCCGAAGGGAACCCGGAGCTGCGAAGCTTGACGGCGATACTGCGCGCCATGGGCATGCGTTTGGCCGTGGAGCGGCTTTAACCGCGCGCATTTACGACGTCGAGCGATCGTCTGGTTCGAGGGCGACGGCATTGAATAGACGCCGCGGCGAGGCCCCATCGATGTAGACGAAAGACTTTAAAAAGACTAAATTCAGTCTCTCCGGAAGTTGGATCAAGGCCATGCGCTACTCGACACAAGTCAAACCGATCAGTTACCTCAAGGCCAATGCTGCCGAGGTTCTGACGCACCTGGCGGAACAACGCGAACCGTTGGTCATCACCCAAAATGGTGAGGCTAAAGCGGTCCTGCAGGACGTTGCGTCGTTCGAGGAAACGCAAGAAACATTGGCTCTGCTGAAGCTACTTGCGATCGGGAATCAGGATATTGCTGCTGGCAAGATCAAACCCGTAGCCGAGGTGGTTGCTCGCCTCCGCGCCAAGCGCACCGGTGACTGATGAGAAGCCCACCGGCTAAGTTCAAGGTTTTGCTCACCGAAGGTGCGGAGCAGGACTTGGAGGGCATCCACGGCTACATCTCGGAATTCGACTGCCTCGCCAACGCCGACCATGTCTTGGACGCGGTAGTCGGCGTTGTGGAGAGCCTGTCAAGATTTCCGGAACGAGGTACCTATCCGCGAGAACTGCTCGCCCTTGGCATCAAAGAATACCGGCAAGCTTTTTTCAAACCGTACCGCGTAATCTACCGAGTCATCGACAGCAGAGTCATTATCTATCTGATTGCAGACGGAAGACGTGACATGCAAACCGTGCTCGCCCGCCGCCTACTGAGCGGTTGACTCGCAGGAACACCCTGGGGCCAATTCAATTATCGCGACGCAACCGCACCGTTTTATTCCGGGCAGTGAAACCCGACCGCTCATCAATCAAGGCAACGATTCGATTAACGATGGGCTGACCTGCGAATTGCGGCAACGCTTGCACTTGGCGCGCGATGCCTGGCAACTCCCTTGCCATGCGCAGCACGCGATTCTTTGTTTGCGAGCTGGACAGGCCGGCTGCGGTCGCGAATTGCTCCCAGTGGCGAGGCTGTACCTCGTCGAAGCGGTACTTGCTGCCGAGTTTCATCGCCATTTTGGGGGTGAGCTGCGCGTACACCGCCGTCGATAGCACGTCGTAAAGCGGCGCCATCACTGGCACTTTATCGACGTAGAGCAAAGAAAAATTCTTGCCGTGAGCGTCGTGGTTGCCAACCAATGTGTTGAAGATTACGGCGTCGAGCAGTCGTAGCACCTGCGGTGCACTGGGCCGCGTAGCGCGGCGCAACAACTCGAAGCACAATTGAAAGTCGGGCCCACCTTCGTTTTGGTACTTCGACTCGGGCGCCACGCCCAAGGCTTGGCAGAAGTCCTCTTGATGGATGCGCGCCGGTGGTCCAGCATCATTCGGGCGGCGATCGTAGCGCTCTACAAGCAACACGTGGCGATCCACCACCTGGAGAATGTGTGAGGGTGCCGTAGCCAGGCCAAGCGTCTGCGCCAGTGCGAGGCAATAGCCCTCATTCCAGACGCTGTCCTCCACCGATGCGATGGCGGGTTTAAGGATGTGCGTGCTCGGCTGGCCGCCCTTCGGCAAACCGACGCGGCGACCGTCGAATACCACCGGCAGCTTGTCTTGCGCACCCGCGAGGGATAACCGAATGCCATCGCGCCCGGCCAACATGGGGCGTTGCGGCAACTCATCGAGCAGATCCGCGAGTTGCGTTTCGTCGAGCCATTCCGTTTCGAGCGTAGCGTGACCACTCGCCACCTGCCCAACGGGCAGGAAAGTGACAGCGCCGGCGCATTCGCCGCCGATGGCGCTCAGCAGCGCGAAGTCGTTTTGGTGTGAGACTTGGTACAGTCGAGCGATCAAACGGCGCAGAGTGCCCTCCGGCAACAGGCCCGCAAAAAACGGTCGGCACTCGCGCTCGCCGTAAGGTTCGCGTCGAAGCGGCAACGACTGCGACAGGGCGACGCTGTCGGGCGCTGCGAGCCACTCCGCGCGGTACTCGAAACCGAGCTGACCGCCCGCCCAAGACAAGGTCCCGACCTGGTGGTCCAGCAGCCATACGGCGATGTCAGTGGCCATCGTGATCGACCCCGGTCAGCTGCAACGAGCCGCCCAATGCCTCGACGACTCGCAACACCTGCGCGAGTTGCACCGTAGGTTTACCAGCCTCCAACTCGACAACGAAGCGCACCCCAACCCCGGCGGCGAGCGCCAACTCCGATTGGGTCAAGCCCATGCGTTTACGGGCTGCTCGCAGCGCCGCGCCTAGGGTTTGGGTAGTGGAAAGCGCAACCATCGGTACACACTGGCAAAATTCCCGTTCGGGAAATTATGGCTGC
>CAIVYV010000382.1 GCA_903910215.1 uncultured Pseudomonadota bacterium | reverse complement strand
TCAGTTTTCTCCATGACGTCGGCGACGAACGCAGCGGCGGAATCCACGATGCCGTGACGATGCTGCTCCTTCGAGCCGACGCCGCACACCGCGCCCAAGGACATGGAGGTGCTGCCCCAGGGGCGTTTGTCTCGCTCGAATACCAGTACGTCGGCACCGGCGTCACGAGCGGCTAGGGCAGCGGTCAGCCCGCAGGCACCGGCACCGATCACGGCGACGTCGATGGTGTACTCGAACTCGGGTAGAGGAGAGATGGGTGTATTGCGCAAAATGCTCATGGGAACCTGCCTGATGGCCGCTTAATCTTAACATTGGTCTAGGCTCTCGCTGTCGCCGCTAGACTCGTGACCAGCCACTTGAACTTCGTGAGGATGGATGACTATGCAAACCGTGGTGCCGATCTCCGCCGAATCAGCCGTTCCGACTGCCTTGGCGAATCTGCGACAAGTGTTGGGCGAGGCGGCGGTGATTACCGCGCCGGCCGAGTTGGCTTTCTACTCGCAAGACGTCTATCGCAGTGGCCAACTGCCGGCGGCTGTTATCCGTCCGCAAAGTACCGAGCAGCTATCTGCTGCGTTGCGGGCGATCGCGCCGACCGGGTTGCCGGTAGTGCCGCGCGGCGGTGGTATGTCGTACACCGATGGCTATCTGCCCGCGCGCGCGAATTCGATCATGGTGGATTTGCTCGCGATGAATCGGGTCATCGCCATCGATGCCGAAGACTGTTACGTCACCGTCGAGTGCGGTTCGACCTGGAAGGATTTGTTCGATGCGCTTGAGCCTCAGGGTGTGCGTACGCCGTTCTACGGCCCACTCTCGGGCTTGCGTTCGTCCGTCGGCGGCGCCTTGTCGCAGGGCAGCATGTTCTTGGGTTCCGGTCGCTACGGTCCGGTCGCCGAGAGCGTGATCGGTCTCGATGTCGTGCTCGTCGATGGCACCGTGCTCAAGCTCGGTAGTCATGCCAACAAGAACGGTGAGCCGTTTTTCCGGCAGATCGGGCCCGATCTGCTCGGGATGTTCCTCTCCGATTGCGGCGCGCTCGGCATCAAGACTCGTGCCACGTTCCGCTTGATTCGGCCGCTGCCCGAAAGTCGCTATCTGTCGTTCACGTTCCGCGACGCGGCGCCTTTGTTCCGTGCAATGGCCGATGTCGCGCGCGCCGACGTGGCGTCCGAGCAATTCGGTTTTGACCCTGGGCTGCAGGCCGTGCGTATGAAGCGCAGCAGTCTCACGGCTGACGTCAAAGCCGTCGGTAAGGTGGTGCAGAGCTCGGGCTCACTACTTAAAGGATTGAAGGAAGGCGCGAAGGTCGTCATGGCCGGGCGCAACTTTCTCGAAGAAGGCACTTTCTCTGTGCACCTCTCGGTAGACGGGCGCGATGCGACGGATGCCGACGCCAAGGCGGCGATCGTGCGTCAAATCATGACGCGCGAAGGTGTCGAGGTCGAAAACACCGTACCTAAGGTGATGCGCGCGAATCCGTTCGCCGAACTCAACAGCATGTTGGGACCTGGCGGCGAGCGTTGGGTTCCGGTGCACGGCTCGGTGCCGTTCTCGCAAGCGCTCTCGATGTACGAGAAGTGTGAGGCGGTGTTCGCCAAGCATGCCGACTCGATGCAAAAATTCGAGATTGATCGAGGCTACCTCTGCGCCACAATCGCAGGATCGGCAACTCTGCTAGAGCCCGTGCTGTATTGGCCCGATGCGCGTCTTGGCTTCCACGAGCGCGTGCTCGATGCCGACTACCTCGCCAAGTTGCCGAAGTTCGAGGCGAATACCGCGGCTGCTGCAGCCGTGGCGACGTTGCGTGGCGATCTGGCCGAAGCGTTCATGCAAGCGGGTGCGGTCAGTTTCCAGATCGGTAAGTTCTACCGCTACCAGGAATCTCTCGAGCCGTCGGCTGCGGGCTTGTTGAAATCGCTCAAGCAGCATTTCGATCCTGCTGGGCGCATGAACCCAGGCTGTCTCGGACTGTGACGGTGTCGGCCGTCGCGCCACCATTGAAGCGGGTGACGCTCTGGGTGCGAAACCTCGAGCGTTCACTCGCGCTCTATCGCGACGTACTCGGTCTAGAAGTGCTCGAAGAGAAGCAACTGCAGGGCGCTGCGATCGCGAGCATGGTCGGCCTCGAAGAGGCTAGCCTGCGCATCGTGCATCTTGGTCGCGCTGGCGAGCCGTTGGGTTGGATCGGGCTGTACGAGATTCGCGATACGGCACCTCGCCCGATGGGTGAGACGGGCAGTCCGCGGCAATTTCCCCTCTACGGTCAGGCGACGCTCGTGTTCGAAACCACCGGTGTGACGGAGATCTCCGCAAGACTGGCGGCGCTCGAGGGTGTCACGATCATGGCCGGACCGACGGCGTACGCGCGCGCTGACGGTACTTTCCAGGAGTTGATCTTTCTGGATCCGGACGGAATCCCAGTGAGTCTGATGGGATTTACGCCGGCAGGCTGACCGGCGGTTGGCCATCGCTTGCGGCGAGCGGTGAGAGGCCCATAGACTCGGGATGCGCACATGCTTGCGCCTCGTCTCAAGGAAGGGGGATCCGTGACGAAAATCGTCGTGTTGTTTAATCTGAAACCCGGCGTCAGTGTCGAAGCTTACGAGCGTTTTGCGCGAGACACCGATCTGCCGATCGTCAATGCCTTGCCCTCGGTAAATCGTTTCGAGGTTCTGAAGGCGACTGGGCTTCTAGGCGGCGGCGCCTCTCCTTACGCTTATATCGAGATCATCGATTTGAAGAGTCTCGAGCAGCTCGGTCAGGATGTGGCGACGGAGAAAATGCAGCAGGTCGCGGCCCAGTTCCGAGAATTTGCCGACTCGCCGCAGTTCATCATCACCGAAAACCTGTAATTCGCTGTGCTGCGTTACGCGTTGCGTCGGATCTTCGGCGTCATTCCGACGCTGTTCATCATTATTGCGCTGTCGTTTTTCGTGATTCGGCTAGCGCCGGGTGGTCCGTTTGACGAAGAGCAGACGCTGCCGCCCGAGGTCAAGGCGAACTTGGAGGCGGCTTATGGTCTCGACAAGCCGCTACCCGAGCAGTTTGTTCGCTATCTAG
>CAIVYV010000381.1 GCA_903910215.1 uncultured Pseudomonadota bacterium | reverse complement strand
CGCGTGGGCTCAGGCTTATGCGCGGCACGGTCTGCGTTATTACCCGAAACTGCTCGTCGCAGCCCCCTTCACACCGGCAACCGGGCCGCGTTTGCTGCATCGCCCCGACGCGTCGGTGAGCGCCACCTCGGCTGCGTTGCTCGAAGCCATCGCAGCGGCAGCCGATGCCATGCACATCGAGACGACTCACATCACGTTTCCTGATGCGACCGATCTGGCGGCCTTACGCGCAGATCCGGACTGGCTGTTGCGCTGCGACTGTCAATTTCACTGGGAAAACCGCGGCTATCGTGACTTCGACGACTTCCTCGCGACATTCACGGCCGAGAAGCGCAAGAAGGCGCGCCGCGAGAGGCGTCGCGTCTCCGAGTCGGGCATCCACTTCGAACGACGCTTTGGTCATGAGGCAACGTCCGGAGAAATTGAACGCGCTTGGCAACTGCACCGACGCACGTTTTTACAGCGCGGTAACGAGCCTTATCTGAATCTCGATGCTTTCCATCGCATCGCCGCCACGATGGGCGAGGCGCTGCAGTTCACGTTTGCCTGCCTAGGTGATGAGATCGTCGCGGTCGCCGTTTTCTTTGTCGGCAAGGACACGCTCTACGGTCGTTACTGGGGATCAGCGGAGGAATATCACAGCCTGCATTTCGAGACCTGTTATCACCAGGGCATCGAATTCTGCATCGAGCGTGGCTTGCAACGCTTCGAGCCTGGAACTCAAGGCGAGCACAAGGTCAGTCGTGGCTTCGCACCGACCTTCACCTGGTCGGCTCATCGGATCGTCGAGCCGCGCTTTCGAGCAGCGATCGCCGACTATCTGGCGCGGGAGAAAATCGGCGTCGAACAATATGCCGCCGGCATCGCCGAGCATGTTCCCTACAAGCAGGACCTCGCGCCATGAAGCGACGGCGCGGGCTCGTTTGGCTCGAGCCCGGTGGTGATCCCGAAGCCTTCCCGGCTGCCGAAGACGCCCTCGATGAACCACCGGGTCTCGTCGCGGCTGGCGGCGACCTTCGACCAGAGCGGCTCGTCGCAGCCTATCGACGCGGCCTGTTTCCTTGGTACTCACCGGGACAGCCCATTCTGTGGTGGTGCCCCGACCCTCGCGAGGTGTTGTTCCCCACCGAGTTTCGCCGTACTCGAAGTCTCGCCAAACGCGAGCGAAACGCCGGCTTCGACGTCGCCGAAGATCGGGACTTTGCTGCAGTCATCGATGCCTGCGCCGCGCCGCGCGCGCGCGATGGCGGTGGCACCTGGATCACCCCGGAGATGCGCGAGGCGTACCTCGAATTACACCGACGCGGCATCGCCCACAGCGTCGAAGTGCGACTCGGCGACGAGTTGGTCGGTGGGCTCTATGGCATCCGAATCGGTCGCGTGTTCTTTGGTGAATCGATGTTCAGTCGCGAACCCGATGCCTCCAAAGTGGCGCTCTCAAGCCTCGTCCGACGCAGCGTCGAGAGCGGTATCGAACTGATCGATTGCCAAATGCACTCGCATCATCTCGCCTCGCTCGGCAGCCGCTCTCTGCCTCGAGCCGAATTCTTGCAACGACTGGTCGAACTGACGAGGACTGGGTGACCCGAAGCGAATTACATTGATTCGTGGGACCCCATGCGGCAGAATCCGCGCTTCTTTTTTGCAGAGTGACCGTAACCTGATGTCGAAAGAAGACGCGATTCAAATG
This sequence comes from uncultured Pseudomonadota bacterium, assembly GCA_903910215.1. Classification (GTDB taxonomy): domain Bacteria; phylum Pseudomonadota; class Gammaproteobacteria; order Steroidobacterales; family Steroidobacteraceae; genus UBA964. The sequence continues at coordinate 9,406 of CAIVYV010000381.1, read as the reverse complement.
GACGGCGAAGTCGTCGAGACGCTGCCGAACACCACTTTTCGCGTGAAATTGAAGAACGGTCACGTCGTCACGGCCCACATCTCGGGCAAGATGCGCAAGAACTACATCCGCATTCTCACGGGCGACACCGTCACGGTCGAAGTCACACCCTACGATCTGACCAAGGGCCGCATCGTCTACCGCGGCCGCTAAACGGCAACTCTTAAGCCGTCACCGGCTCCTCGTTCATCGCCGGCACACACTCGAGATCGAGTCCACTCTCGTCGGCCTTCACCGATACGCGGACCAAACCGCCCTCGACCAACTTGCCGAACAGCAGTTCTTCGGCGAGCGGTCGCTTGATGTGCTCTTGGATGACTCGCGCCATGGGACGCGCACCCATCTTTGGGTCGTAGCCAGTTTTGGCAATCCAGCGACGTGCGGCGTCATCGAGTTGCAGCGACACCCGCTTACCCTCGAGCTGGGTCTCGATCTCGACCAGCAGCTTCTCGACCACTCGTTCGATCGTGCGCTCATCGAGCCCGCCGAACTGGATGATGGCATCAAGGCGATTGCGAAACTCGGGCGTAAACAGCTTCTTGATCGCTTCCATACCGTCGGTGGTGTTATCCCCCGGCATAAAACCGATCGGCGTGCGCGCCATGTCGGCAGCGCCTGCGTTCGTCGTCATCACGATGATCACGTGGCGGAAATCCGCCTTGCGGCCGTTGTTGTCCGTCAGCGTGCCGTGATCCATGACCTGCAACAACAGATTGAACACATCCGGGTGCGCCTTCTCGATTTCGTCGAGTAGCAACACGGCATGAGGATGCTTGGCGATCGCTTCGGTGAGTAGCCCACCCTGATCGAAGCCGACATAGCCCGGCGGCGCACCGATCAAGCGAGATACCGTGTGGCGCTCCATGTATTCGGACATGTCGAAACGAATGAACTCGATGCCAAGCGCGATCGCCAGCTGACGCGTGACTTCGGTCTTACCGACGCCCGTCGGGCCAGCGAAGAGGAAACTACCCACCGGTTTGCGTTCATCACCGAGCCCCGAGCGCGACATCTTGATCGCATCGGTTAAGGTTTCAACTGCCGCGTCCTGACCATAAATCACGAGCTTGAGGTTGCGCTCGAGATTGCGCAGCACTTCCTTATCGTTGCTCGAGACGGTCTTGGGCGGGATACGGGCGATGCGGGCCACGACATCTTCGATCTGTTCGACATCGACTGTCGAAGCCTGATCGGTGATGCCCTTCACCCGCATGCGCGCACCGGCCTCATCCACAACGTCGATGGCCTTATCGGGCAGATGCCGCTCGTTGATGTGACGTGCCGACAACTCTGCAGCGGCCTTTAACGCGTCATCGGTGTACTTAACGTGATGGTGATCTTCGAAACGACTGCGCAAACCCTTCAGGATTTCGATCGTCTCGGCCACGCTAGGCTCGACCACGTCGATCTTCTGGAAGCGACGTGCGAGCGCATGATCTTTCTCGAAGATGCCGCGGTATTCCTGATAGGTCGTCGAACCGATACAGCGCAACTCGCCGTTGCTGAGCACCGGCTTGATGAGATTGGAGGCATCCATGACACCACCAGAGGCGGCGCCAGCACCTATGACCGTATGGATCTCGTCGATGAAGAGCACTGCACCCGGCTGCTTCTTCAGCTCAGCAAGGACGGACTTGAGACGCTTTTCGAAGTCACCGCGATACTTCGTACCCGCGATCAACGAGCCGAGATCAAGCGAGTAAATGGTGCAGTCCGTGAGCACCTGGGGAACCTGACCCTCGACGATGCGACGCGCCAAGCCCTCGGCGATCGCCGTCTTGCCAACACCTGCCTCGCCCACATAGAGCGGATTGTTCTTGCGGCGACGACACAGAATCTCGATGGTGCGCTCGACCTCGAGCTCGCGACCGATCAGAGGATCGATCTTCCCCTCTTCGGCGAGCTTGTTGAGGTTGGTCGCGTATTTATCGAGCGCACTCGCACTCTCACCCTCTGCGGCGGCCGCACCTGCAGCCGACGTCTCTTCTTTCGACTCGCCCTTCTCATCCTCGGTCTTCGACATACCGTGCGAGATGTAATTGACCACATCGAGGCGCGAGACGTCCTGACGACTGAGCAGAAACACGGCGTGACTCTGCTTTTCGCTGAAGATGGCGACGAGCACGTTCGTCACCGCGACTTCCTTGCGGCCGCTCGATTGCACGTGGAACACGGCGCGCTGTAGCACGCGCTGAAAGCCCAGCGTCGGCTGCACCTCGCGATCGTCCCCTTCGGGCAAACGCGGCGTACTCTGCTCGATGTGATCGAGCAGATCCTTGGCGAGCACGGCGACATCAGCACCACACGAGCGCAGCACGTCTTTCACCGCGGTCGTCTCGAGGATCGACGAGAGCAGGTGCTCGACGGTGAGAAATTCGTGACGGCCATCGCGCGCCAGCTGGAAGGCCTTGTTCAGGCAGGTTTCAAGTTCGGCGGACAACACGGTTCAGACTTCCTCTAGTGTGCACATCAGCGGGTGTTGGTGGTCGCGGGAGTACCGCGTGACCAGCGCCACTTTCGTCTCGGCGATCTCGTGGGTGAAGACGCCACAGACCCCTTTGCCCCGCATGTGGATCTCGAGCATCACCTGCGTGGCCTGGGTGCGGCCCATTCCGAAGAACCGCTCGAGCACGTCGACCACGAATTCCATGGGAGTGTAATCATCGTTTAATAAAATCACCCGGAACAGCGGCGGTTGCTTCAGTTCGGGTGTGGCCTCGGCTACGGAGGATTCTTGATCAGGACGGGACTCTTCGGCGGACATGGACCTGTTATAGGGCCAGGGTACCCCGAACTCAAGTGTGGTGCGCGAGGCGGGCAGGTATGATCCGGGTCATGCGACTTCGGCTCGATCTGCCTGCGCTCGTGACCGCCCTCTTGGCTACCCTCTTGGGGCTGCAGGTCGCCTACCTCGTCACGACGGGTTTTCGCAGCCACGAACCATCGATCCCCACGGTCGCACCGGTCGCCGCATCCACCATGGATGCCACTCAAACCACCCTGGCCGCCCTGAAAAATGCTGCCCTGTTCGGACGTGTCGGTGGGGTGGATCAACCGATCGTAGCGACCTCGGCCACGCACCTGAGTCTCGCAGGCGTGATCGCCGAGACAGATCCCGCCGCAGGTCAGGCGATCATTGCCGACTCGGGTGGCCCTGCGAAGGTGTATCGCGTGGGCAATACCCTGCCCGGCAATCTCGTGCTGCGCGCCGTGCACGCCGATCACGTGATACTCGATCGAGGCGGCACCCTCGAGCGTCTCGACTTGCCACGACAACTCACGCCCGGCAGCGCCCTCGATCCGGCCGCGACGAATCCACCGCTCGGCGCTGCGTCGCAAGCACTCAACGCAGAGTCGGGTCTCGCCAACGTCATTCGCTGGCAAGCGGTGATCCGCGGTGGTCAAAGCCCGGGCATTAGAGTCTACCCGGGGGCCGACGCGCGAGCCTTTACTCGCCTTGGGCTCGAGGCCGGCGATTTGATCGTCGCCATCAACGATACGCCGTTGTCCGATCAAGCCAACGGCGATGCCTTCCTGCGCAGTCTCTCCGGCGTACCGCAGGCGTCATTAACGATAGAGCGCGCCGGGCGCACCCAAAATATTCTGATTGATCTCGCCAGCCTCACTATGGCCGGTGCAAACTGACTGGACTGGCCTAGCTTGGCCTGACGGAACTCTCATGCCGACATCACGTTCGCTGCTCACTACTCTTCTGGCTGCCCTGCTCGTCTTCGGCGCCGCAGGTCCGTCGTCCGCGCAGCCCGCATCGGGTGCGCGCATCACACCCAATTTCAAGGATGCCGATATCACGCAAGTGATCGAGGCGGTGGCGGCAGCGACCGGTCGAAACATCATCGTCGACCCGCGCGTGCGCGCGCAGGTGACGATGCTCTCCTCGACACCGATGACGCCGGATGCTTTCTACGAAGCGTTTCTCGCGCTGCTGCAAGTTCACGGCTTCGTCGCCGCACCCTCGGGCGATGTGCTGAAGATTATTCCTGATGCCAACTCGCGCACCATGCCGGGCAACGATCTGCCGGATCGCTTGAGCGCCACCTCAGACGAGATCGTCACGCAGGTGGTCTCGGTAACCAACGTGAGCGCAGCGCAATTAGTGGCCATCCTGCGTCCGCTCATGCCGCAAAACGCGCACCTTGCCGCTTACCCGTCCTCGAACATGCTGATCCTCGCTGATCGCGCCAACAACGTGAATCGCATGCTGCGCATCATCCGGCGCATCGACCAATCGAGCGACGCCGATATCGAAGTCGTTGCGATGCAGAACGCCTCGGCGGTGGAAGTCGTCCGCACGATGACCGCGCTGAATCCGGCGCAAGCCTCAGCCGAAGGTGGCATGAGCCCGCTGCGCGTCGTCGCCGATGATCGCTCGAACAGCATTTTGCTCGCCGGCGATAAAACGCAGCGTCTACGCGCACGCACCCTCATTGCTTATCTCGACACGCCGCTCGCGAGCGGTGGCGATACCCGCGTGCGCTATCTGCGCTACGCCGATGCCGAAAAAATCGCCGCAAAACTCAAAGAACAAGTTCAAGGTGTAACCGCTGGCGCACCGGCGGCAGGTACCACGACCTCTGCCAGCGCCGATCGCAGCACCATCATCTGGGCTGAACCCGAGACCAATGCGCTCGTGATCACGGCCCCCGCGAAAACCATGAATTCCTTGATGGCGGTGATCGACAAGCTCGACATCCGCCGAGCACAAGTCATCGTCGAGGCCATCATCGTGGAGGTTTCGGCCGACAAGTCAGCCGAGCTGGGCGTGAACTGGCTCATCGATGGCAGCAATGCCGATAACGCCGTCGGCGGCTTCATCGAACCGGTGGGCGGTGTGAGCATCGTCGATCTCGCGCGGGCCGCAACGGACCCCACGACGCTCACCAGCGTGCCGCGCGGCACGACGGTCGGCGTCGGCCGCCTCGGCAGCGGTGGCGTCGACTTCGCCGCCGTGCTGCGCGCGCTGCGCGGCGATTCGACGACAAACATCATCGCCACACCCTCGATCGTGACGATGGATAATCAGGAAGCCGAGATCAAGGTCGCCCAAGAAGTGCCGTTCGTGACCGGCCAATACACCAGCACGGGCGGCAATACGGGTAACAACCTGAACCCCTTCCAAACAATCCAGCGCCAAGAAGTCGGCACCATTCTCAAGATCACACCACAGATCAACGAGGGTGATTCGGTGATGCTCAAGATCGAACAGGAGAGCTCGAGCATCGCAGCAACGAGTTCAGGCGCGGTCGATCTCGTCACCAACAAGCGCACCATCAGCACGCACGTGCTGATCGAAGATGGTGGTACGGTGGTACTCGGTGGTCTGATTCAGGATTCACAAACCGGCGGTGAACAACGCGTGCCCTTTTTGGGTCGCATCCCGGTGGTCGGCGAAGCGTTCAAATCGCGTAGCGCAAAGAAGACCAAAACCAACCTGATGGTCTTCATCCAGCCGCGGATCCTGCGTGATGGTCTCGATGCCGCCTTCGAGACCAACCAAAAGTACAACTACATGCGCGATCAACAGCGCAAGCTAGGACCGCAGCGCGAAGTATTGCCGCTGTTGCCCGGCACGCCGCGCGCGATCCTGCCCGAGTTGCCGCCGGCTGATTCGGCAGTGCCGGCTGCTGCGACCCCGACGCCTGCTGCGCCCGCGCCGTGACCCCAACCCTGCCTCTCGCCTTCGCCCGACGTCACGGGCTGCTGCTGACGGGCACTGACGGTGAGTTCGCACAGATCGCCATCCGCCCGGATGTCGTCCCGTCCGCCATTGCCGAGGCACGCCGACACCTCGGCATGCCGCTACATCTGCGCAAGGTTGCAGCCGACGAATTCGATGCACTGCTGCGCCTCGCCTACGAGGCGGGCAGCGATGCCCGCACTGCTGCGGGTGGCCTTGATGACACAACCGATCTCGCCTTTCTCGCGCAGGATCTGCCTGAACAGTCCGACTTGCTCGATAGCGAAGATGATGCACCGATCATTCGTCTCATCAATGCACTGCTGACACAGGCAATCAAAGAAAACGCTTCCGATATCCACATAGAGCCTTTCGAGAATCGATTGGTGGTCCGATTGCGCGTTGACGGCGTGCTGCGCGAGGTCCTGCAAACCAAACGGGCTGTGGCAGCAGCCGTCGTTTCGCGTATCAAGGTCATGTCGAAACTCGACATCGCCGAGAAGCGGCTCCCGCAAGATGGTCGTATCAGCCTCAAAGTGGCTGGCCGTGCGGTCGATGTGCGCGTCTCGACGATTCCATCGGGTCATGGCGAACGTGTGGTACTGCGCTTGCTCGACAAGCAGGCCGGCCGACTCGATCTCGATCACCTCGGCATGGATCCTGCGATCACGCCACTGCTCGATGCGCTGATTCACAAGCCCAATGGCATCCTGCTCGTCACCGGCCCAACCGGCTCGGGCAAGACGACCACGCTCTATGCCGCCCTCTCGCGACTGAACGATGCCACGCGCAACATCATGACCGTTGAAGATCCGATCGAGTATTACTTGGACGGTGTCGGTCAGACCCAGGTCAACGCCAAGGTCGATATGAGCTTCGCTCGTGGACTACGCGCGATTCTGCGACAAGATCCGGATATCGTGATGGTCGGTGAAATTCGCGATCTCGAAACCGCGCAGATCGCCGTACAAGCCTCACTCACCGGTCACCTCGTGCTCTCCACCCTGCACACCAACACGGCGGTCGGCGCGATCACTCGGTTGCGCGATATGGGTATCGAGCCTTTTCTCCTCGCTTCGAGTCTCATCGGCATCGTCGCGCAGCGACTCGTTCGCACGCTCGACCGCGAGCACTGCGAAGCCTACGAGGCCTCCGACGTCGAACGTCGCATGCTGAACATCGCACCGGACGCACCATCCGTCCGATTGTATAAGCCCGGACGCGAGGGTGCGGGCTACAAAGGTCGTACTGGTATCTACGAACTCGTGCTAATCGACGATGCGATGCGCACACTGATCCACGATGGCGCGGCCGAGAGCGAACTCGAGCGCCACGCACGTCTTGCCACCCCGTCGATCCGCGACGATGGTCGTCGCAAGGTACTCTCGGGTGAAACGACGCTCGAGGAAGTGTTGCGCGTTACGCGCGAAGACTGACGGCGCAATCCGCATGGCCGCTTTCGAATACACTGCTTTGAATGCCGACGGCCGCGAGGTGCGCGGCGTGCAGGAGGGCGAAAGCCCGCGCCATGTGCGGCAATTGTTGCGTGATCAACAATTGTTGCCGATGCAGGTCTCTTTGGTGACGAGCGGCCATGTTGCCAAAGGCGCCATCGGAAAACGCGCCTCGCTGCGAAGCAATCGCATCAGCAACGCCGAGCTGGCCTTGCTCACACGACAGCTCGCCACCCTCGTCAAGGCCGCTCTACCGCTCGAAGACGCGCTGCGCGCCGTGTCGGAGCAATCGGAAAAACCTGCCGTGCAAAAGATCGTCACAGCCGTACGCGCCCGGGTGACGGAAGGTCTCACGCTGGCCTCGGCGCTCGGCGAATTTCCGCGCGTCTTCCCCGAGATCTATCGCGCTACGGTAGCCGCGGGCGAGCAATCGGGCCGGCTCGATGTGGTGCTCGAACGACTTGCCGATTACACCGAGAGTCGTGATCAACTTCGACAACGGATCATCGGTGCCCTGCTTTATCCGATCGTACTGACGATCATGTGTATCGCCATCATCTCGGGCCTGTTGACTTACGTCGTCCCCAAAGTCGTCGAGGTCTTCGAATCAGGCCAAAATGCGCTGCCGTGGATGACGCAAGTTCTGCTGTTCGTCAGTGATGGGCTGCGCGATTACGGTTTGTGGCTGCTGCTCGGGCTGGCCGTAGCCGGCGTACTCTTCAAGCGATGGTTGCGAGCACCCGAGGCACGCTATCGGTTCGATGGCTGGATGCTGCATCTGCCACTTGCAGGCAAGCTGATCCGCGGTTTCGATACCGCGAGGTTCACCCGCACCTTGAGCATCCTCACCGGCAGCGCCGTACCCGTACTCGAAGGTCTACGGATCGCCGGAGCCGTGATGTCCAACCGACCGATGCGCGCCGCAGTCGAGGAGGCGGCCGAGCGCATCCGCGAAGGCGCCCCCATCGGGCGCTCGCTCGCAGCAAGCAAGCTCTTCCCCCCGATGACGGTCCACCTGATCTCGAGCGGCGAGGCCAGCGGGCGCCTCGAGGAAATGCTCGATCGGGCGGCCACTAATCAGGAGCGGGAATTGGATGGTCTGTTGACCGCCTTGGTCGGTCTGCTCGGCCCCCTCATGATCGTCGGGATGGGGGTGTTCGTACTCGCCATCGTCTTTGCCATGCTGATGCCCATCTTCGAAATGAACACATTGGTGCGCTAACGCTCACTGTCACCCCGTTGCAAGCCGCGCGGCGTCGCAATACATTTTGCGCGTCTGGGGTTGGGTGGCAGTGGTGCCATGAACGAGAGACCGGAGCAAGACGACTACGAGGATGACGAGGCCCTCGAATCGGGCGAGGACTTCGATCAGGTCATCCGAGATTTCGAACAGGGGCGACGCCGCGGAGGGCCGAAGCCATCGGGCGACCCTGCCTGGCGAAAACTCGAGCGCCTGCGTGAAGAGAAGCGAACCGCCGAACTCACCAGCGACTTCGATGATTACGACATCGGTATGGAAGCGAAGCCCCGCAAAGTTAAGCGCTGAGCCTTAGCCACCATCGCTTCAGCGAAAGTCTCGCGAACGAGTCATGAGCCGCCCAAGCCAAGGCGAGCGATCGTATAAGCGCTCGACGATCACGTGCAGCACCTCACCTTCGCGCTGCAGATAACCTTCCGCTTCGAGTAGGCGCGAGTGCAGTAGTTCACGCCGGTATTGCTCCCCAATGCGCTTCCAGACGATGAGATTGATGTAGCCAGTGTCATCCTCGAGCGTGACGAAGGTCACGCCACTCGCGGTACCCGGACGCTGTCGCATCGTCACCAAGCCCGCAACCGAGACGGGACCCTCATGCGGCAGGCTCAACAGTTGTGATGCAGTGCACACCTCACGAGGCGAAAACAGCGAGCGCAGCAAAGCCAGCGGATGTCGCCCCAGGGTCAAGCCAATCGAGCGATAGTCAGCTACCAGATTCTGCCCTTCCGTCGGCACCGGCAGCAGCGGCAAAGCCGTCTCCTCGGCACAGGGTGCCAAAGGAAGTTCGACTTCCGTGCCTGCCACCGACCAGAAAGCCTGGTGACGATTACCCGTCAAGTTCGCACAAGCCCCCGCCGCAGCGAGCGCCTCGAGGTCACCGCGATCGAGTCCGGCGTGTCGTACGAGATCCTGCAAGCTGCCGATACGATCGCGTACGGCCACCACCCTGTCGGCACCTGCTCT
>CAIVYV010000380.1 GCA_903910215.1 uncultured Pseudomonadota bacterium | reverse complement strand
TTACAGATGACGTCCCTCAGCCTATGGGATCCCGATGACTACTTCATCGAATACAACCAGCGGCAGGAGGCTGTATGAGTTCGAGTGATGACAAAGTACTTGTTTGGGACTGGCCGGTACGAGTCATGCACTGGGGTCTCGTCGTGGCGGTATTCGGTGCGTGGCTGACTCGTGAGTTGGAGGGCGATTGGTTCGCGTGGCATGTTCGCTGTGGCTATGCCGTGATCGTCATCGCGGTCGTTCGTCTGGTTTGGGGCGTCGTCGGCACGCGGTATGCGCGGTTCGTCAATTTTGTGCGTGGACCGAAGGCGGTTTTGGCTGATCTGCGGGCCTTGTCGAAATGCGATGCTGATGGGTCGGTCGGACATACGCCGGCAGGCGCTTGGATGATCGTTGCGTTACTCGGCATGTTGCTCGCCCAAGGTCTTACAGGGCTGTTCTCCAACGATCAGGTCTATCAGACTGGGCCACTGTTCGGTTACGTCACGGGAGAGATGAGTGACCGGTTGACCACGTTGCACAAGCAAATTTTCGACGTTCTGTGGATTGCCATTCTGATTCACGTATTGGCAGCTTTCTTTTATCTCTTCGTCAAGCGGCGCAACCTGATCGTGCCGATGTTCTCGGGGAAGAAATCGCACAACGATGTCCCGGCGGGCGAGGAAATCCACGCATCGCGCGGTGTCGTTGCCATCGCGATTGCTGTCGTCGTCATCGCGGCACTCGTCGTGCTGATACAGACTGCGCCTGAGGCTTTCCTGTTCGGCTTTTGATTTAACGCGGAGCGCCTGGATGACTTTCCGGTCGTGTTTCGGCGAAGGCGGTTATCGAGGACAAGTACGCGCCGATGCCGACCAAGGTCGGAAAATCATCGAGCGGGCAGCCAAAGCGTTTCGCGTTGTAGAGCTGCGGCACGAGACACACGTCCGCCAGCGTCAGTGACTCACCGTGTAAATGTCGCGTCGATCCCTGTCGCCGGGCGCGTTCCTCGAGGGCGATGAAACCTTCTCGCATCCAATGACACAGCCAGTCGGTCACCCGAGCGTCATCGGCCTGCCAGTGCTCGCGCAGATAGCGAGTGACCCGCAGGTTGTTGAGCGGATGGATATCGCAAGCGATGGTCTGTACGAGTGAACGCACCTCGGCACGTGCGCGCGGCGCGGAGGGTAGGAGCGCGGGTGTCGGAAAGCGCTCCTCCAAGTATTCGAGAATCGCCACCGATTGTGCGACCGTCCATCCGTCGGCTTCCTGCCAAGATGGGACAAGGCCCTGTGGGTTGAGCGTTAGATAGTCGCGGTCACGCTGCTCGTTGCGCGTGAGGTCGTGGCTATACGATTCCCAGACAATCCCTTTGACGGCGAGCGCAATTCGCACACGCCACGAAGCAGAGCTGCGCCAATAGTCGTGCAAGATAGTCATGCGAGATACTGAGTCACTTCAGCGGATCTCGAGCTGGATCGAGCCGAGACCGCTGATGCCCGCCTCGAGTCGATCGCCATGAACGACAGGTGCCACGCCAGCGGGTGTACCGGTGTAGATCAGATCGCCTTGGCGCAGTTCAAACAGACTCGACAGCTCCGCGATAATCTCTGCGTTGTTCCAGATTAAATCGGCCAGATCGCCTCGCTGGCGCAACTCACCGTTGACGCTCAGCCAGATCTCGCCGCTACTCAGTTCACCAACGGTGCTGCGTGGGTGGATCGGTCCGAGAGTCGCCGAGGAATCGAAGGCTTTGCCCGTATCCCAGGGCCGACCAGTTTTCTTCGCGTCGTTCTGCAAGTCGCGACGGGTCCAGTCGATGCCGATCGCATAGCCATAGATGCACTCGACTGCAGCTTCGAGCGTCAGGTTTTTGCCGCCGCGATGCAGCGCCAGAACGAGCTCGACCTCGTGATGGAAGTTATGGGTGCGCGGTGGATACGGCACGGGTAGCTCATCGGCAATGACGGCATCGGCGGGCTTGCAGAAGAAAAAGGGCGGCTCGCGGGTCGGGTCCGAGCCCATTTCCTTGGCGTGCTCCGCGTAATTCCGACCTACGCAATAAATGCGATGCACCGGGAAGCGCAGGTTCGAGGCACTGATGCGTGCGGTGACGGGTGCGGCGGGCTCGAAGGCGAATGAGTTCGACATGGGGTCCCACGGTTGCTGCTTATAATCCTCCCATGAGCATACCGCTGCGCGAATTGCAGTTCGACCTTTTCGAGGTATTGGGCCTGGCAGGCTCGCCCTCGACTCGCGATGTTTTCCAAGCGGTGCTCGAAGCCGCCGCGAGATTGGCGGACGAACAGTTTGCACCGCATGCCGCGCTCGCAGATCGACACGAGCCGTATGTGGAGCAGGGCCGTGTGGTGTTGCCAGTAGAGCTGTCGAGTGCGATGCGATCGCTCGCGGATGGCGGCTTTCTGGCGACCTCTTTCGCCGAGGAGCACGGCGGCCTTGGTTTGCCGTTCACACTTTCGCAAGCCTGCGGCAGTCTGTTCGCCGCCGCCAACGTTGGCTTCCATAGTTATGCCATGCTGACCCAAGGCGCAGCTAACCTGCTCGCGCATTTCGGCAGCGAAGTTCAGCGTCGTCGTTGGATTGCACGCATGTTGGATGGGCGAGTCTACGGCACCATGTGTTTGTCGGAGCCGCAGGCAGGATCGTCTCTTGCGGATATCACCACGATGGCAAGCCCACGATCAGATGGGCGTTACAGTCTGCGTGGGCGAAAGATGTGGATCTCCGGTGGCGAACATGAGCTCGGCGAAAATATCGTTCACCTGGTGCTTGCACGCACGCCCGATGCGCCGCCCGGCGTGAAGGGTATCTCCTTGTTTCTCGTGCCCCGTTATCGTGAAGAAGAGGATGACCGCATATCAAACGGCGTGAGTCTCATCGGTCTGAATCACAAGATGGGCTGGCGCGCGCACGTCAACACCGCTTTAGCTTTCGGTGACGGCGAGGAATGTATCGGCGAATTGGTCGGTACATTGCATCAAGGGCTTGCGTACATGTTCCTGATGATGAACGAAGCGCGTGTTTCGGTCGGTCTGTCTGCCGCCGCGATAGGATTCGCCGGTTACAGCTACGCACTGCAGTACGCGCGTGAGCGTCGACAGGGGCGCTCCCTCGTCAATCGAGATCCGCGCTCGGCGCAGGTCGCTCTCATCGAGCATCCCGACGTTCGACGTATGCTGCTATCGCAAAAGGCTTGGGTCGAGGGCGCGCTCGATCTGTTGCTCTACTGTGCGAATCTCGTCGATGTTGCGCGCTCCTCAGATGAGGCGGCAGCGCGAGACGAGGCCGCGATGTTGCTCGATTTATTGACGCCGATTGCCAAGAGTTGGCCGGCCGAGTTTGGGCTCGAAGCGAACAAACTCGCCATTCAGGTCGCAGGCGGCGCCGGCTACACGCGCGATCTGCCGCTGGAGCGTCTCTATCGCGACAATCGACTAAACCATATTCACGAGGGTGCTTGGGGTATTCATGGGCTCGATCTGCTCGGTCGCAAGGTGTCGTTACACGGTGGCGCCGCGTTCGATCTCTGGTGTCGAATGGTTGCACGAACGATCGACTTGAGTATGCCGATGGAGGAGTTGCGTGAGAGCGCAACACTTTTGCGTGAACTGACGAGTCTCGCGAGCGAGACCACAAAACGTGTCATGGAACGCCAACTCGCGGGCGATGCCGAGCGTGCGCTGACCAATGCCACGATTTATCTCGATGCAATCGGGACGATCACGGTCGGTTGGCGTTGGCTCGAGAGGGCACGTATTGCGATCACCCATCTGCGCAACGAGTCGCTGAGTTCAGACGAGCAGCAGTTCCTGCAGGGTAAGTTATTCGCAGCGCGGCATTTCTTTGCGCAAGACATACCGCGCGCCCGGGCCCAACTCGGCATCGTCGCGAGTTTCGACGATGCCGTGTTGAGGTTGCCCGAGGCGGGGTTCTGATTCGATCAGCGCTTGCGCTGCTGTAGCTCTTTCAGCAGGTGATCGGCCTTATAAACTTTCGTCAGTGCTTCCCGCATGATCGCCGGGTGCACGGCCGTCGAGCGGTTCTTCTCGGTGTCGAACCAGTAGGAGCCTGAGATCGAGTGGATGTTGCCATCGAACATGAGGCCAACCACTTCACCCTTGGCGTTGAGCAACGGGCTGCCCGAGTTACCGCCGACGATGTCGTTGTTGCCCGATGCATTGAAGCGAGTCGATAAATCGAGCTGATCCTTGACTGCCAACCAACTGGCCGGAATCGCGAACGGGGCCTCACCGGTCGCGCGTTCGAACAGCGTGGCTAGCGTGGTGTAGGGCGGCACGATCTTGCCCGGCTCTTCCCAGCCTTGCACCGTGCCGAAGTTCAGGCGCAAGGTGAAGGTAGCGTCCGGGTAAACATTGGTTCCATAAATCGCAAAGCGCGCTTTGGCGATCTTGGTTTCCGCGACGCTCACCGGCGCCTCGACCTCATCCTCGTATCGCTTACGGATTTGACGCGAACGATCGTCGATCTGCCGAGCGAGCACGATCATCGGATCGGTCGATGCTGCCACCGCCGATGAGCCGCCACTCCACAGGGCGAGTCGCACTGCAGGGTCGGCTAGCGTCGAGCCCTCGATTAGCTTGTTTGCCAAAGTGTCCGGTGAATCAGCGCGCAGTAATTGGCGGACCGTTGCATCGTCCGGACCCAGCCATTCACGCATGCGTTCGAGACTGAACGAGAGCGTCAGTCGCTCGAGCTCTGGGTATACCGGTACCGGTGCTTTCAGTTGTTGCTCGATGCGCGGCAGAGCGGCATCCGTAAACTCTCGCAGGCGTTCGCCGTTTGGCTTCTCGCGCTCAGCCGTCGCACGAACTAGTGTGCGAGCGTAACGGAACAAGCGGCTGTTGAAGCCGGCGGCACCCTCGAGGAAAGTCAGCTCATTGGTTAGTCCGCGCGCTACGCGATTGGCGCGCTCGATGTCACCCCACGGATCACCCATCGTGGCCAACGACGGCGTGGCGGCTACGCGCTCGCGCAGCGCCGCTTCATCGCGCTGCTTCTTCGTCATCAGATTCTCGTCCAGGAGTGCATCGAGCAGTTTGCGACGCACCTTGATGCCGTTCTCAAGGCCACTCAACGAGTCGTCGACGATACGACGATTGGCTTCGCTACCTTTGGCGAATTGGATGTAGCGACCGCGCAGTTCGCTGCTGCGCAGTAGCGATGTTGGCAGGTCGGTATCGCGCAGTCGCTGTAGTTGCGACACCGTCAACAATCGATCCGTCGAACCAGGATGGCCAGAAACCAGGATCAGTTCGCCCGGTTCTGCGCCCGCAAAGTTGATGCTGAGTGGCTGTGCGACTCGCACGGGCTTGCCGTCTTGGTAGGCACGCAGGAACGCCATATCGAGGCACCAGCGCGGAAACTGGAAGTTGTCCGGATCACCACCGAAGGCAGCGATACCCGCCTCGGGCGCAAATACTAAGCGGATGTCGGTGTAGCGCTGATAGCGATAAAGGAAATACTGGCCGCCGTTATAGAGCGAGACGCTTTGGCATTTTTGGCCGCTCGTTTTCTCGCAGTCTTGCTCAAGGGCCGTCAAAGTTCGCTTGCGCGCTTCGTTGGCCGAGCGATCGTCGAGTCCTGCCGATGCCGCTTCAACCTTGGCGGTGATGTTGTCCATGCCGACCAAGACATCAGCGAGCTGCGTCGGGCAGCGCACTTCCTGCTCGCGCTGGCGGGCGAGAAAGCCATCTTCCAAAAGGCTCTTGTCTTTGCTCGAGTTCTCGGCGAGGCAAGCCGTGATGCAGTGATGGTTCGTCAGGATCAAGCCATCCTGCGATACGAACGAGGCTGTGCAGCCGGCGAGACGAACAGTGGCTTGTCGAACTCGATCAAGCCACGGTTGGTCGATGTTCGCTCCGAACTTCTCGCGTACCAAAGCGGAGGGAAAGTTGTCGTAAGTCCACATTCCTTCATCGGCGCGAGCACTGCCAATCACGGCGGCGCAGGCGAGGGCGATCGATACCAAACGACGCATCGGATAAACCTCGATAGACCAAAACAAGGCAGCCATTACAGCACAACTGCCGATTAAACCGCTCGATGCCCAGAAATTACCCCTTGCCCGGCTAATGCACCGAAATCGTATGAATTCTCACCGTGACCTCACGCCGATCCAAGCATGCAATGCGCTCCACGATTCCTACCCCGAGCAAACCAAGGAGTTTCGTCATGCGTCAGTTCGCAATTCATCCGAAGGTCATGGGTCAAGGCATGACCGAGTACATCATCGTCGTCGCCCTGATCGCCGTGGCGGCGATCGGCGTGTACTCGGCGTTTGGCGATGTCCTTCGCGGTCAGACTTCGGTCGCGGCGGTTGCCCTGTCGGGCGAGAGCAATACCTCCGGGCGGCAACTCGTCACTGGGGGTCGTACGAAGGCGAATGAACAGGCGACAGCAAAGTCGCTCAAGGACTTCGAGAAGTAAGCGCGCCGACCGGCAGATGCTTATGCCGCACCGTCAACAAGGCCAGTCGCTTCTCGTGCTCGTCGTATTGCTTGGCGCGCTCCTGAGCGCCTTGTGGTGGACGACCGAGGCTGGCTCGGCCGTCAACGAAAAGCAGCGTCTCGCCAATGCGGCCGATGCGGCCGCGTTGAGCGCGGCCGTGTGGCAGGCACGAGCACTCAACTTCGATGCGTATACAAATCGAGCGATTGTCGCCAACGAAGCGGCGCTTGCGCAGTCGGTGAGTTTGCGGTCGTGGTCGTCCTATATGACTCGCTTACTGCCCGGTGCCGCGCTCGTCACGGCATGGGTGCCTTATCTCAACTCGGCGATGATGACCCTGCAGCGTTTGTGGCACTACATCGATGCTGCACTGCAACCGAGCTTGATGACGCTCGAAGCGACGACGAGTCTGGTGTCGCACGATATCGCCGCTGCACAACGAGTCATGCACCTCGGTACCGCTACCGTGGTTCCGACCATTCTGCGGGAGTCTCTTGCCGAAACGGATCCACGCTATCGTCTCTCCACAGGCGGAGAGGCGGCAGCCGCCGTTTGGGCGGCCGAGTGGCTGCGGTTTGCCTCATTCTACGGCGGGTCTTTTCGTTGGCGGCAACGCGATGTCGTGCATCGATCGCTCGATGGTTTCTCCAGCGATCGGCGCTATACGCTCTCGCCGTTACTCGGCACGAGTCTCGTGCGTTTCGAGAAGCGAGGTGGCACAGAGCTCGTCGATTTCGATAACTGGCGTGGCCTAGACACTTTGTCACTGCATGCGCGTCGAGGCATTCTGTTCGGCTCAATACGCGAGCGAACTCCCATAGCCTGGGGTGGGGCTGAGTCCGGTCAAGTGTTGTTCAGTCGCGGTGACCATGGCGAAAGTTACCGACGCAATCCGCGGGCGAGTCGTCTGGCTGATCGCGCCGTTCGGCGTTCTGCAGGCTATCTCGGCTTACCCTCGCTTTACGATCTTTCCGCAGCACAACGCGACCAGTTCGCGCCACCACGCATTTTGGTGCGTGTCACCCTCGACGAGTCGACTCGTCGAGGCGCAAAAGCGCTGTTGGGATTTTCGAGTGTTCCCACGCTCACTGGCAGCGAGCAGCGTCTTGAGGGATCTGCGCCGCGTTGGTTTGCGGAGTCAGCTGCGACGACCCCATTTGAGCGCCCGCATCCGCGCTCGGATGGCGCGCAAGAGTTACCAAGTCTTTTTAGCCCCTTTTGGCGAGCACGTTTGGTCAATCTAACGAGTGACGAACGTATCCGCCTTGCGACGATCGATGGCTCGCCGTTATGGCTTGCGGCGGCACCATGAAGTCGTCACGTCGGCAGACAAACTGGCCCACTCAGCAACGAGGGCAAGCGCTGGTCGAGTCATTGGTGGCTTTGCTTTGGTTGACGCCGCTCTGGTTCGCGTTGCTTTTTCTCGCGGAGCTGCTGGCAGCGCAACAGGCGGCGATTTCGTCAGTGCGCCATGCGGTGATGCTGTCGCACCTGACCGACGGTGGTTTGCCGAAGGCGGATATCGCCGCAATCGCTCGCACCCGGTATGCCAGCACGTCATCCGATACGCCATGGATGCCGAAGTCGCTGAGGTTGCAGATGCAGTTAGAGGAGGCAAAGCCGCTTCCGTCTGCAAAGCAGCTTCACGAGCTTGCACAGGGTACGTTGTTGCCCGCGAGTGTCATGACCGGTAGCGACTTTAGTTTACCGACATCAAGTGGCATCCACGCCCGCGCCCAGTGGTCTTTCCGTTTGCCGGATTTTCTTCCCGCCGCACAAACCGAAACA
>CAIVYV010000379.1 GCA_903910215.1 uncultured Pseudomonadota bacterium | reverse complement strand
TGTTGGGCAAAGTCTTATCGACCTCGCGCCAGCTCTTGTACGGGTTCGCGATCAAAGCAGACGGATTCGCCGGATCAGGCACCTGCTTGGCGAGCGCAAGGTACACCATCTTCGGCGTTAGGTTCATCGTCGGGCCGCGCTTGCTCTCCGAGAGCGTCAAACCGTCATAGCCCACGCGAACTTCGAGGATGTCCTTCACGCCATTCTTCTGGCAGGTCGCAAACTCGTTGGCGTTCATGCGACGCGAGGCATTCGCCACATCGGCGTGCTGCGGACCAACCCCGTTGCAGAACAGCTTGATGCCACCGCCGGTGCCGGTGCTCTCGACTTTGGGGGTCTTGAAACGACCCTGCCGGCCGAACTGCTCGGCGACCGCCGTCGTAAACGGGTAGACGGTCGAGGAACCGACCACGTTGATGAAATCGCGGGCAGCTTGTGCGTGGGCGCTGATCGAACCCGCCGCCAGAGCGACGGTGAAAGTGAGCGAGATCAAGGGTTTCTGGAACACGGTCGGCACCTCTGTATTGGCGAGTGGCGATAATGATGGGCACGGAATGTGACAGATTTATTTCATCGAATTTAACTCAAGCCTCACAAGGGCTTGCACTCTCCGCCCCCCCTCCCTATAAGGAGCGCCATGTCCGCTACGCTCGAACTCACACAAGACCTCATCGCCCGCAACTCCGTCACGCCGGTGGATGCCGGTTGCCAGCAAGTCATGGGCGATCGTCTGGCAGCGCTTGGCTTCCAGGTCGAGTCGCTGCGCTACGGCAATGTCGAGAACCTCTGGGCAACCCGTGGTTCCGGCACGCCCACGATCTGCTTCGCAGGCCACACGGACGTCGTCCCGACTGGCCCTCTCGAGGAGTGGCGGAGCGACCCATTCAAGCCTGTGATCAAGGACGGCATGTTGTTCGGACGCGGCGCGGCTGACATGAAAAGCGGCTTGGCCGCCATGATCACCGCGACGGAAGAGTTCGTCCGCGCCCATCCGAACCATCGCGGGCGCATCGCCTTTCTGATTACCAGTGACGAAGAAGGCCCCTCGGTTGATGGTACGAAGCGTGTGGTCGAGACCCTGCGCGAGCGTGGCGATCGCATCGACTACTGCATCGTGGGCGAGCCCTCGAGTGAGGCGTCGATCGGCGATACCATCAAGATCGGTCGGCGCGGATCGCTCTCGGGTCGCCTGACAGTGCATGGCGTGCAGGGACACGTCGCCTATCCGCAAGTCGCCGAGAACCCCGTTCACACCCTCGCCCCAGCGCTCTTCGAGCTCACCTCGCGAACCTGGGATCATGGGAACGAGCACTTCCAGCCGACGACCTTTCAGATTTCGAACCTGAATGCGGGCACGGGCGCACCGAATGTGATCCCGGGCGAATTGAAGGCGCGCTTCAATCTGCGCTATTCACCGGTGCAGAGCATCGACA
The DNA here is from genome assembly GCA_903910215.1 of uncultured Pseudomonadota bacterium. Classification (GTDB taxonomy): domain Bacteria; phylum Pseudomonadota; class Gammaproteobacteria; order Steroidobacterales; family Steroidobacteraceae; genus UBA964. The sequence continues at coordinate 1,122 of CAIVYV010000379.1, read as the reverse complement.
CGCTCAAAGAAACCGTCGAAGGGATACTGAACAAGCACGGCGTGCGTTACACGCTCGAGTGGTACGTCTCGGGTGAACCGTTCTACACGCAGCCCGGCCCGCTATCGGATGCGGCGGTCGCTGCCATTGAGAGCGTCACCGGCAAGAAACCCAAGCTCTCGACGGGCGGTGGCACGTCTGATGGCCGCTTCATCGCCCCAATGGGCGCGCAGGTCGTGGAGCTTGGCGTCATCAACGCGACGATTCATAAAGTCAACGAAAGCGTTTGTATCGCCGACATCGAGCAATTGCACAAGATGTACTGCGGGATGCTTGAGCGTCTCATCGCCCCCAGCAGCTAAAACAGCTAGAACAACCAGTTCGATCCTTGCGCGATCAGCGCACCGAGCAAGGCACCGGCGAGCACATCGGTCGGATAGTGCAGCCCGAGCACCACGCGCGATGCCGCCACCAGCAAGGCGAACGGCACCAGTAACACGGCGAGTGCAGGCACATGCGAGATCGCGATCGCCGTGAACATCACGGCATGCAAAGTGTGCCCCGAGGGGAAACTGTAGCGATCAAGCGGCGGCATGGCGCACTCGATGCCGATCAAGCCGATGTAGGGCCGTTCGCGCACGAGCTTCTTTTTGAGCGCCTTGTAGAGCAGCAGCCCGAAGACGCCCGCCGCGAGCATCTCGAGCGAGATCCACAAGCCCTGCGCGATCGAGCGGCCACTGGCCCAAGCGATGAGCGGCATCGCGGCCATGAGTACGTACCAGAAAACACCGTCACCCAGACGCGAGACCAAGCGGAAAGAATTGCGAATTAAGCGACGGCGACACGCGGCATTCGCCAGCAGACACATTCTTCGTTCGGCGCGATCGACTCGAACGAAGAAGGCGCTCATGAGGTCACCACACTCCGCGACACATCGGCCTCGATGACGTTCTCGTAGAGCCGCGAGAGACGCTCGGCCATGCTACGCGACGTCCAACGCTGCGCATCCTCACGCGCGCACTCCGAGAGCAGCATGCGTTTGGCAGGATCACGCAGTACCGAGGCGACACCGTCAGAGAACACCTCGATATCCTCTGGAACCACCACGGCCCCCTTCACGCCCGCCAGCACATCCGCCGTGCC
>CAIVYV010000378.1 GCA_903910215.1 uncultured Pseudomonadota bacterium | reverse complement strand
CCTTCGCCTGTTCGAGTGCGACCTTCATGATCTCGGGGGTGATGCCCTCGACCTTGATATCCATTTGCAACGTCGTCACACCCGTTGCGGTGCCCGCGACCTTGAAATCCATATCGCCAAGATGATCCTCGTCGCCCAGGATATCGGTCAGAACCTTGTAACGACCGCCCTCGAGCACGAGACCCATGGCAACACCGGCAACCGGCGCCTTCAGGGGCACGCCCGCATCCATCATCGCCAGTGAGGCGCCGCAGACCGAGGCCATCGACGAAGAACCGTTGGACTCGAGAATTTCCGACACCACGCGGATCACGTAGGGGAACTTCTCCATATCCGGCATGACAGCCTGCACACCGCGACGAGCGAGATTGCCGTGACCGATCTCACGACGCTTCGGACCGGACATCATGCCCGTCTCACCCACCGAGAACGGCGGGAAGTTGTAGTGCAGCATGAACGGCTCGCGACGCTCGCCTTCGAGGGCGTCGATGATCTGCGCATCGCGGCCCGTGCCGAGAGTCGTCACGACGAGAGCCTGAGTCTCACCACGCGTGAAGAGAGCCGAACCGTGCGTACGCGGCAGCACACCCACCTTGATGGTGATCGGGCGAACCGTCGTGGAATCGCGACCGTCGATGCGCGGCTCACCGTTGAGGATGCGCTCGCGAACGATCTTGCTTTCGAGCTTGAAGAGCTGATCATCAACCTGGTCGGCCGAGAACTTCGCTGCCTCGCCCGCCGTGAGCTGTTCGATGACCGACTTCTTGATCTCGCCGACGCGCGCGTAACGCGCCTGCTTCTCGATGATCCGATAGGCCTCGGACAGCGGCGCGTGCGCCACTTCGTCCACCGCCTTTTCGAGCTCGGCCGTGGTCGCACTCGGCTTCCAGTCCCAACGCGGCTTGCCGCATTCTTTGACCAGCTCGTTGATCGCCTGGATAGCGACCTGCATCTGCTCGTGACCGAACACGACCGAGCCGAGCATGACCTCTTCCGAGAGACCATTGGCTTCCGACTCGACCATCATCACGCCGTCCTTAGTACCGGCGACCACGAGGTTGAGAGCCGAGGCCTTCAATTCTTTGGCCGTCGGGTTCAGGAGGTACTTGCCATCCTGATAACCGACGCGAACGGCACCGATCGGACCGTTGAACGGAACGCCCGCCAGCGCAAGCGCAGCCGATGCGCCAATCATCGCCGGAATGTCGGCGTCGATTTCCGGATCGAGCGAGACCACGGTCGCCACGACCTGCACTTCGTTGTAGAAGCCATCCGGGAAGAGCGGACGGATCGGACGATCGATCAGACGCGAGGTCAACGTTTCCTTTTCGGTCGGACGACCCTCACGCTTGAAGAAGCCGCCCGGGATGCGACCGGCAGCGTAGGTCTTCTCTTGATAGTTGACCGTCAGCGGAAAGAAGTCACGGCCCGGAGCCGCTTGCTTGGCAGCGACTGCGGTGCACAGCACGACGGTATCGCCGAGCGAGGCCACGACGGCTGCGGAGGCCTGACGAGCCATCTCGCCCGTCTCGAGCTTCAGAGTGTTGGAACCATACTGGAAAGATTTTTTGAACACGGTCACGGAGTAACCCTCGCGAAATAAAGGACAGAAGCAAAAAGGCCGCGCTCATGAGGCGCGGCCTTCGCTGCGGACTGCTTAACGGCGTAGTCCGAGGCGCTCGACGATTTCCTGATACTTGGCCGGCTTGCTGGCCTTCAGGTAATCGAGCAGCTTGCGACGTTGATTGACGAGCTTCACGAGGCCGCGACGCGAGGAGTGGTCTCCCGCATGCGAAGCGAAATGCTGGCCGAGACCGCTGATGCGCTCCGACAGCAAGGCAATCTGCACTTCAGGCGATCCGGTATCCGAGGGACCGCGGCGGAACTCCGTCATCACTCCGCTCTTTTTCTCTTGGCTCAGAGGCATTATGAAAAATCCTTTGAATCTTGATAGTTACGACTAGTTTAAGGGGGCGCATTCTACTCATGCGACCCCTGCCTCACAAGTCGTTTGGCAGCGATCCGCCCCACCCCCGCTACGCGGCCAAGGCCGAGAAACCGGGCCGAGGCGTCCTCCAGCCTCAGTACCTGATCCATCGGGGGCGCCAAGCCGGGTACTACGACCTCCTGTCCCTGGCTTATCCGTCGCGCGCCCGCTTCATCCAGCCGAACGAGCGGCAGATGAGCGACCGCCTCGGAGAGCCCCACGAGAGTCAGCGGTACGCCCTGACGAGCGCACTGCTCGACGGTGGCGAGATCGACCATCTGCGCTGACTCAAACGGTGCGACGCGTTCACGCCGAAGCAGACTCACATGACCCACCGTACCGAGTTTGTGGGCGATATCCTCGGCGAGCACCCGCACATACGTGCCCTTGCCGCAGGTCACCCGACAATCGAGCGTGTGCGGCTCAGATTGACCGAGAAGCTCAAGACACTCGATGCGAATCGGTCGAGGCTGGCGTTCGACGGTTTTGCCGGCGCGCGCGAGTCGGTAAAGGGGTTGACCATCCTGCTTGATCGCCGAATACATAGGCGGGGTTTGCAGCGACTCGCCGACGAAACCTGCTAGAACCAGCGCGATTTGCGCAGGATCGAGTGGCGGAACGGGCTGCGTCTCGATGATCTCGCCCTCACGGTCGCCCGTTGAGGTGGCAGCTCCAAGACTGATGGTGAATCGGTAGACCTTGTCGCCTTCGAGAATCTCGCCAGCGAGCTTGGTCGCCTCACCGAGACACAACGGCAACATGCCGCTCGCCAGCGGGTCGAGACTGCCGACGTGTCCCACTTTGTCGATTCGCAGCAAGCGACGCACGCGCTGGCCCGCCGCCGTCGAGGACATCCCGAGCGGCTTATCGAGCAGCAACACGCCGTCGATCGAAGTTGGAGTCAAGCGGGATCGTCTTTCTGCTGATCGTCGCGAACCGCGCGATCAATCAAGGACGTGAGACGGATCGCCTCACCGATACTGGAATCGAACACGAATTCGAGCCGCGGCGCGTGCCGCAGACCAAGTCGACGACCCACTTCGCCACGCAGGAATCCCGCCGCACGCTCAAGACCCGCGCCGACTTCGTCGGCCGGATTTCGATCGCCGAACGGCACAAAGAACACCTGCGCAACACTGTGAGTGACCTGGCCAGCCAAGAGCCCATGGTCAGCTACGCCAACCGGGTGGTTGACATCATGGGCGGCGAAAGCATGGGCCTGAGCTCGGCCTTGGACCGGTTTTTTGAGTCGGCACGCGCCCTCTCGAGTGACGCCTCGTCCACCGTCATGCGTGG
>CAIVYV010000377.1 GCA_903910215.1 uncultured Pseudomonadota bacterium | reverse complement strand
TTTGCTCGATCTTGCCAAGAGCGGTAATGCCACCGACGTCGTCGATATGGCCAAAGTCGAACGGCTGCGCGCAGCCATCGCCGATGGCAGCTATCGAGTCGATGGTCAAAAAGTCGCCGACCAGCTACTGCGCTTCGAGTTTCTACTTGGGCGCGTGACGGGCGATATCCAAAAAGGCTCATGAACGACGCGCGCGTCGCCATAGGCAAACTGCTCGAGGACGAACTGCGACTCCTGCAGCGCCTCGAGCAGTTACTCTCTAACGAGAAAGCCTTGCTACTCGAGGACGACTCACCCGAGCGTCTAGAGATCGCCTGTGCGTCACGCCAAGAGTGCATGGGCGCGCTACTGCGCTTGCAGGATGAGCGCTCGCAGCTCTTGCGGATGGCGGGCTATCCCACCGACAACGCGGGCATGCTGCTGCTGATTCGCGATTGCGACCCCGCGCGCGAATTACCCCCGCGATGGGCCGAGTGCGCTGAACTCGCCAAACGCTGTCGCGCGTTGAACGATCATAACGGGGCGCTCGTGAGTTCTCGCATGCGCCGCATTCAGGGCGTTCTTGAAGTGCTCACGGGCAGTCGAGAAGGCCCGAACGTCTACGGCCGTCAGGCCGAACAACATTGGGTCCAGGCAGGTCGGATGCTCGCGACAGAAGTTTGACGCGAGCACTCAGTCGAGTGCGCCCGGATTCATCAGGCCCGCCGGGTCGACCGTCGCCTTCAGCTTGTCGAATAACGCTGCCGTCTCGGGTCTGAGTATCGATCGGTACGGATAGGTCTTACCGAGTTGATTGGATGCAGCACCCAGTTCTGCGAATAACGTCACCAACTCGGCACGCATCTGCGCGACGAGCTCACGAGCGGCGGGCTTGGCTGGCGGCGTGCCCAACTTCTGTTTAATGCTCTCGCTCGCAAAACGTTGATGCACCGGCAACCACTCATCATGCCAATGAAACACGGGCTCAAAACTAAAGGCATGGTTGCTGATCGCAATCAGCAGATGACTCATCCAGACCCCTTCCGCCTGCATCCGCTCGCGATAGGGTGCGAGCTTCTCCGCACTGGCGCGAATGATGTTCTCGGCATCGGAGTGGGCCACCTTCGCATTGAGCGCCGCCCAACGTTCGCCCTCCCCACCCACCACCCCGTCGAGGGGCGGAAAGAGATTCGCTCGGACCGTCTTCGGAATCGAATGAGGGATCACGGATCCGCCCTGCTGCAAAGCGACCTGACGACAGGTGTCGAGATCGGCCTCAAGCGCGGCGCGGCTACGTGCCGCGCAGGTGACGTGCAACGAGTACGCCTGCTCAGGCAAGAAGCGACGTCCCGCTTTAACTAGACCCAAGCCCTCTTTGAGCCCACGCCACCATGACGTCTCACTACGCACGACGTTCAGGAGCACGTTGGCATCCGACAACAGCCCTTCCGAGCGCAGATTCTTGCGGGTCGTCTCGGGATCGAAAACGTAGGCCTCTTCTGCTGCACCACTACGACCGATGACAGACAGCGCTCTTGCAGCAGCTTCGATGCTGTCGAACACGAACGAGGCGTGGCCGGTTTCTTCGGGTGCTTCGATCAGTCGAAGCGTCGCTCGAAGCTTGACGCCGAAAGAACCGGAATCGTGCAAGAACAATCCGCTCAAATCCGGCCCGCAGGTTCGATAGAAGGGCTTTTCGGCCGCAGCAAACCCGCGCTGCCCGGTTCGCACGATCGACCCATTCGCGAGCGCGACCTCGAGCCCGAGCACCGCATCGGCGCCAGTGCCGTAACGCGCGGTGCCCAAGAATAGCGCGCCGTTGGAGAGACCGCCGCCGACCGTCGCCTGCGCGCCCGAGAAGGTTCCAAAAAACGGAAGCCGCAAACCCAGCGGTTGCAGGGCCTCGTAGATCTGTTTCCAGGTCACGCCCGCTTCGACGGTGATGTACATATCGGTCGCATTGATCTCGACGATCGAATCGAGCGCCGAAGTGTCGAGCACGACCGTTCTTTCCCGCACGGGCACATAGCCACCGGTGTAGGACATGCCGCCGCCACGGACCACAATGTGATAACCGGCCGCCGTGAGTTCTGCGAGCGCTGCCGCACATCGCTCAACGGACCGGGGGCGAAGCAGCGCACAAGCCGTGACGCCGCGCGAGTACACATCGGCCGAGCACGCTTCGAGGGTGGTCGGATCCTGGAAGATTTCAGCCGAATCCAAGCTGTTTAGCGCTAGAGTCATATACGCAATCCTACTGATGTGGAACTGATCCGCAGTCGGAAAACTGGAAAGACCCATCTGGAGGTCGACCCATGCCCTCGTACAAGACGATACTCGTTGCGATCAAGGATCTCGACGCCCGCTCAATGCCTGCGGTGCGCAAGGC
>CAIVYV010000376.1 GCA_903910215.1 uncultured Pseudomonadota bacterium | reverse complement strand
TGGCGGAGAGGGTGAGATTCGAACTCACGGTCCCCGTGAAGGGACGCCAGTTTTCAAGACTGGAGCAATCAACCGCTCTGCCACCTCTCCGTACGTCTAGTTTACAACTTGCAGGCGCTCTTGACCTCCCATGTAGGGGCGCAGCGCCACAGGCACGGTGACCGAGCCATCGGCGTTCTGGTAGTTCTCGAGGATCGCGACCATCGCACGACCGACGGCGATACCCGACCCGTTCAACGTGTGCACCGGTTCCGGCTTGCCCGTTTCGGGGTTACGCCAGCGCGCCTGCATCCGCCGCGCCTGGAAAGCCTCGCAATTACTGCAGCTCGAGATCTCGCGATACTTGCCCTGCCCCGGCAGCCATACTTCAAGATCATAGGTCTTGGCGCTGCCGAAGCCGATGTCCCCCGCGCACAGCGCGAGCACGCGATACGGCAACTCGAGTCGCTTCAATACCGCTTCGGCATGTGCGGTGAGTTGCTCGAGCGCCGCGTAGGAATCTGCCGGCTTCACCACATGGACGAGCTCAACCTTGTCGAACTGGTGCTGACGAATCAGCCCACGCGTGTCCTTGCCCGCAGCGCCCGCCTCCGAACGGAAGCACGGTGTGTGCGCCACAAAACGCAGCGGCACCTGCTCGGCAGTGAGGATCTGCTCACGCACGAGATTGGTGACCGGCACTTCCGCGGTTGGGATCAAATAAAACGGGCGCTCTCCATCGACTTTGAAAAGGTCCTGCTCGAACTTCGGCAACTGACCGGTGCCGGTGAGCGCCGCGGCCGAGACGAGATACGGTGCGTAGATTTCCTGATAGCCGTGCTCGCTCGTGTGTAGATCGAGCATGAACTGGGCGAGCGCACGATGCAGTCGTGCGAGCGATCCGCGCAACACCATGAAGCGAGCACCCGAGATGCGCGCCGCCGCTTCGAAATCGAGACCACCCAAACGCACGCCCACATCGACGTGATCGGCAGGTTCGAAGTCGAATTGACGCGGCTCGCCGTGACGACGCAACTCGACATTCGCGCTCTCATCACGTCCCTCGGGCACCGAGTCGTGCAGCAGATTAGGCAAACCCATCAGCCACTGATCGGCTTCGACCTGTACGCGCTCGAGGTCGGCCTCGGCGATGGCCAGCGCATGGGTGAGCGACTCCCCGCGCTTCAATAGTTCACTCGCATCCTCGCCCTTGCCCTTGGCCATACCCACAGCCTTGGCATTCGCATTACGCTCGGCACGCAAGCGGTCGGCATCGATCTGCACCTGCTTGCGACGTTCTTCGAGCGCACGGAAACCCTCGAGATCGAGCACGAAACCTCGCCTCGCGAGATTGCGCGCGACGGCTTCGGTATCGGTACGCAACTGTTTCGAATCGAGCACTTCAGGTCTCTCCGGATGAACGGTCTTTATTGTAGCGGGAGCGCAGACGCGCGAGGGCCTCGCCGATGCGGATCTCGAGACCCCGATCCACGGGCCGGTAATAGCGCCGATCGGGCATCTCATCGGGCAAGTAGCGCTCACCCGCAGCATACCCACCCGGCTCATCATGAGCGTATCGGTAGTCTTTGCCGTAGCCCTGCTCTTTCATCAAACGCGTCGGGGCATTACGCAGCTTGAGGGGAACATCGAGCGTGCCGAACGTCGTCACATCCGCCGCGGCTTCCTTGAAAGCGACATACACCGCATTACTCTTGGGCGCACAAGCCAGATAGACGACGGCGTTGGCCAACGCGAGATCACCCTCGGGACTACCCTGTCGATCGTGCGCAGCCCATGCCTCGAGCGTAATCTGCAGAGCACGCGGATCGGCAAGACCCACATCTTCACTCGCCATACGTACGAGCCGCCGCGCGAGATAGCCCGGATCACAGCCACCATCGAGCATGCGACAAAACCAATACAAGGCCGCATCGGGATCCGTGCCGCGCACCGCTTTGTGCAGCGCCGAGATCTGGTCGTAGAACTGCTCGCCGCCTTTATCGAAGCGTCGCCGAGTGCCGCTCGCCACTTCGCGTGCCTGCTGCTCGCCGATCTTTCCATCGATCGCAAGGTCAGCCGTAATCTCGAGCATGTTGAGGGCGCGCCGTGCATCGCCGTCGGCAGCCGCTGCGAGCACACTCAATGCAGCCGGATCGATGGTGAGTTCGAGCGCACCGAGTCCGCGCTCTCGATCAGCGAGCGCCCGTTGCAATAAAATCTCGAGCTCCGCGGGCGGCAATGACCGCAAAACATAGACCCGCGCTCGCGAGAGCAATGCGCTCACCAACTCAAACGACGGGTTCTCGGTGGTGGCACCAATGAAGATCAGAGTGCCGTCCTCAAGATACGGCAGGAAGGTGTCTTGCTGCGACTTGCTGAAGCGATGCACCTCATCGAGAAAGAGCACCGTCCGGCGCCCTTTCATGGCGCGGTGCTGCTGCGCTTGCTCGACAGCAGCCCGGACATCTTTGACGCCCGCCATCACTGCCGAGAGCGCGATGAACTCGGCATCCGCATTCTGTGCAATCAATCGAGCGAGTGTTGTTTTGCCTGTGCCTGGCGGCCCCCACAAAATCAGCGAGTGCGGCTGACCGCTCTCTAGCGCCGCGCGCAGCGGTTTGCCCGAGCCGAGCACTTGCACCTGACCTACGAACTCCGCCAAGGAGCGTGGCCGCATGCGATCGGCGAGCGGTCGATTCAGGTCGGGCTCAACCATCGCTCGACACGCTGCAGCCACGAGTCGCGGATCAACAACGACAGGACGATGCCAAGCACGATACCGACCGTATCCGCCACGACATCCAGCAATTCCGCCGATCGACCGAGCGCCATGAGGTGTTGACCGATCTCGATGGCGATACCGAGCAAGAAAAGCGCGATCGATACGGCCCAATATCCACCTCGCTCGACGAGTGCAGCGAACCAGAGCGTCAACCCAAGGAAAGCGCCAAAGTGATATGCCTTATCTAGATGAGGAATTCGGCTAATACGACCTGATGGCGCCTCCAGCGTGAGGTAGACCACGATCAGCGTCATCGCGAGGCCAAACCACACCCAGTAGTGCGCATAGCGCAAGGGACGCAACACGGCCATCTAAGGTACCGGCGTGCCGATCAGATCGGCATCGGGAGGCGATTGAAAGACAAACGTATCGGCAGCGATCGCCACATTACGCAACGTCTTCGAAAACACGAGGATGGTCTTCTGACCGAGTTTGTCTTCGATTTCCATGCGACGCAGATCGTTGCCGGCAAAACCCAATCGCGCCGATCGAAACTCGGCATCGGCGCCGCGCGGTTTAACGGCAACCCAGTCGAGCCCGATGGATTTCGGCAGATTGGTCATTTCGAAATGATCACGCAGATTGACGCCGCCGACGAGCAACATGGCAGGCGTCGCCGTCAACGCACTGCGTGCAGGCTTCACGGTGACCTGCTCCAAATCTCGATCGTAGAACCAAAGATTTCGTCCATCGGCCACCATGATCTGCGCAGGACCACTACCCGTCTCCCAACGGAACTGACCGGGTCTGCGAACGATGAACCGCCCCGTCTCGGCGACTCGCTGCTTGCCACGCGAATCGACAACTGTCTGCGCGAATTCGGCCTGCCAGCTTGAGAGACCGTCCAAATATCGATCGAGCGCCGTGACGGTCTGCGCAAATGCCTCCGACACGCCAAGCAGCGCAGTCGCGACGAGAGCCGCAAAGAAACGACGCTGCATGCTCAATCGCCCGACGGCGCAGGCACGAGGATCTCGCGACCCCCGTTCGATTGCAGCGGACCCACGAGACCGGCCGCCTCCATCGATTCGATCAAACGCGCGGCACGGTTGTAGCCGATCTTCAAGCGACGCTGCACGTAAGAAATAGAAGGCTTGCGCTCGGTGAGAACGATCTTGACCGCTTCGTCGTAGAGCGCATCCTGCTCCGAAGCAGCACCTTCGCCGCCCTCACCGTCCTCGGGCGGTAGTCCGGGTATCGGACCCTTGGGTCCCGAGAGCACCTCTTCGATGTAATCGGGTGCGCCTGCCTTACGCAGCGCCTCGACGACTCGATGAACCTCAGCGTCAGCCACGTAAGCGCCGTGTACGCGGGTCGGATTCGAGGTACCTGCCGGCAGATACAACATGTCGCCGTGACCGAGCAGCGACTCGGCACCACTCTGATCGAGGATCGTGCGTGAGTCGACCTTCGCCGACACTTGGAAAGCGATACGGCACGGAATGTTGGCCTTGATGAGACCGGTAATGACATCGACCGAGGGCCGCTGCGTCGCGAGGATCAAGTGGATGCCTGACGCACGCGCCTTCTGCGCGAGACGCGCAATCAACTCTTCGACTTTCTTGCCGACGATCATCATGAGATCGGCTAGTTCGTCGATGATCACGACGATGAAGGGCAATGGAGCCAGATCCGGAATCTGCGACTGATCGATCGAGGGATCGTTCGAAGCCCGCTTCATGATCACCGGATCCTTGATCGGCTTCTTCTCGTCGATTGCGTCTTTGACCTTGCGATTAAAGCCGGAAATGTTGCGCACACCCATGGCGGCCATGAGCTGATAGCGGCGCTCCATTTCGGCGACACACCACCGCAGCGCGTTGGCCGCTTCCTTCATGTCGGTGACGACCGGCGCGAGCAGATGCGGGATGCCTTCATAGACCGAAAGCTCGAGCATCTTCGGATCGATCATGATGAGGCGAACATCTTCGGCGGTGCTCTTGTAGAGCATCGAGAGAATCATGGCGTTCACCGCCACCGACTTACCGGATCCGGTCGTACCGGCCACCAGCAAGTGCGGCATGCGCTGCAGATCCGCCACCACCGGCAGACCGCCGATATCCTTACCAAGCGCTAGCGCCAGCGGCGAATTGACCTCGTCGTAGGCCTTCGATTTCACGATCTCGCCGAAGGTGACGATCTCGCGCTTCTCGTTTGGGATCTCAAGACCCATCACCGATTTACCCGGGATGACCTCGACGACACGAACGCTGATGGCCGACAACGCACGCGCAAGATCCTTGGAGAGCGAGCTGATTTGGCTCGCTTTCACACCGGGCGCGGGTCGCAACTCGAATCGTGTCACCACGGGACCCGGCTGCACCGCGACCACTTCGACTTCGACGCCGAAATCTTTGAGCTTGAGCTCAACAAGCCGCGACATCGCCTCGAGCGCCTCAGCCGAGTAAGTCGACTCGCGTGCTGGCGGGTCGTCGAGCAATTGCAGCGGCGGCAACTCGCCCGCCTTGGCCGTGAACATCGGAACTTGGCGCTCTTTCTCAATGCGCTCGCTCTTCTCAGGCTGTGGCGCCGGCGCCTCGATGCGGGGCTTGGGCTTGTTGGCGGCTTTCTTGACCTGAACTTCGAGGCTCTCCTTACGAGCCGCCTTACGCTCTTCGCCCTCGGCCACCACGGCCTGCTGCTGACGACGCGCGCGCAGCCAATCGATCGCTCCCCAGAAACCGCCGCCGGTGCGATCGACGATGGTCAACCAGGAAATGCCCGAGGCCAGCGAGAACCCAGCCATTGCACAAGCAAGCAACAACAACGTGCCACCGACGAAGTTGAAATTGCCGCGCATCCACTCGCCGACCAAACTACCGACGACACCGCCTGCACTCTGGCGCAACTCACCGGGCGCGAAGTGCAATGTCGCCAACGCGCAGGACGCCGCGAGCAACAAGGCAAAGCCGCCAGCGCGGACGAAGCTGTTGATGCGCGAGACAGGCTCGTCCTCATCGCCACTCTCGCTCCCACGGCTACGAAAGATGATCCAGCAGGCACCCGCCAACATCAGCGGGAACAAGAATGCGGGGCCGCCGAAGAGAAAGAACAGCGTATCGGCAAGCCAGGCGCCCTGCAGACCGATGAGGTTGTGGATGTCGCCCGCACCCTCACCCGTGAAGGAGAAGCCCGGATCCGCAGGATCGTAGGTCACGAGCGCCGCCAACAACATGAGCGCGATCGCGCCCATCAGGATGATCACGACCTCGCGCAAACTACGTTTGACGCGTTCGGTGAAACGGGAGGGTTCTGCACCCTTCGCAGCAGTATCGGACAATGGGTTATCCCGTGGCGGACCAGCGTCTGGAATCCCTGATTCTAATGGAATCGACTTGCACGTGGCATCCTGCTCGCACTGCCCCTAACATGCGCGCATGAGCACACATCGCAAATTGATCATTTTGGGTTCTGGACCCGCTGGTTATTCGGCCGCCGTCTACGCCGCCCGCGCCAATCGTGCGCCCATGCTGATCGCCGGGCTGCAAGAAGGTGGTCAATTGATGACGACCACCGAGGTAGATAACTGGCCGGGTGATGCCCATGGCTTGCTCGGTCCCGCACTCATGGAGCGCATGAAAGCGCATGCCTTGCGATTCGGTACGGAGATGGTGGGCGATCACATCCACACGGCAAAGCTCGACGAACGTCCGTTCAGACTGATCGGTGACCTTGGTGAATACACCTGCGATGCCCTGATCATCGCAACCGGCGCCTCGGCGAAATATCTAGGGCTCCCCTCGGAAGAGTCCTTCAAGGGGCGCGGCGTCTCCGCCTGCGCCACCTGCGATGGTTTTTTCTTCCGCGGTCAGTCGGTAGCCGTCATCGGTGGCGGCAACACCGCCGTCGAAGAGGCGCTGTATCTCTCGAATATCGCCGCTCACGTCACATTGGTGCATCGTCGTGATCGACTGCGCGCCGAGAAGATCATGCAAGACCGTCTTTTTGAGCGCGAAAAGGCGGGCAAGATTCGCATCATCTGGAATCATGCGGTCGATGAGGTTTTGGGCGATCAAACCGGCGTAACGGGTTTACGCGTTCGCGGGACGGAAGCCGCCGGTGCTGCCGCTGGCGTCACAGAAGATCTCGCCGTGACCGGCGTTTTCGTCGCGATCGGTCACTCACCGAATACCGAGATTTTCGCGGGGCAGCTCTCGATGAAAGACGGTTACCTTTCGGTGCACAGCGGCACTTCCGGTAACGCAACGGCCACCAGTATTGCGGGCGTGTTCGCCGCAGGCGATGTGGCCGATCACGTGTATCGCCAGGCCATCACGTCGGCAGGCTCAGGCTGCATGGCCGCGCTCGACGCCGATCGCTATCTCGAGCATCTCGATTCGCACTAAAGGGGCGCGCACGATGCGCAGTCGTGTCGTCGAGCGCCTCCGTGATCTACCCGCATCCGAATGGAATGCGCTCGATCACCGTGGCTACCCGTTTTTGCGCCACGAGTTTCTGTCGGCACTGGAAGGCAGCGGCTGCATCGGCTTCGAGACGGGCTGGCGACCCTATTTCATCGTGCTCGAGGACGACACTGGGATCGCCGCAGCCGCACCCGCTTGGCTCAAAGATCACTCCTACGGCGAGTTCGTCTTCGATTTCGCGTGGGCGCAAGCCTATGCCCGCCACGGTCTTCAGTACTACCCGAAACTGGTGGTCGCCGCGCCGTTCACGCCCGCGACCGGACCGAGGCTGCTCGTGCGCGGGGATCTCGATCATCCGACCGTGGCGCCCACGCTGTTGTCCGCGCTCGCCGCGGCCGCCGACGATCGCGGCCTCTCGTCGACCCATGTGCTCTTCCCCGCGGAGATCGATCGCCGGATCATCGCCTCCGCCGAACCGACCGACGATGCCGGATGGCTGATGCGCCGTGACTGCCAATTCCACTGGCATAACCGGGACTACGCACACTTCGAAGACTTCCTCGCCGGCTTCACCGCCGAGAAACGCAAGAAAGCGCGCCGCGAGCGGCGCCGGGTCGCCGAGGAGGGCATCACCTTCCGCACGGTGCACGGTCGTGACGCCGCACCCGAAGAGGTGTTGGCCGCGTGGCAGTTGCACCGTGGCACCTTCCTGCGACGCGGCCAGGAGCCCTACCTCGGCCTCGAGTGCTTCCGTGTCCTCGCTCGCTCGCTCGGGGACTCGCTGCTCTTCAAGTTCGCCGAACGCCGAGGCGTGATCGTCGCGGTCGCGGTGTTCTTCGTCGGTGGCGACACGCTCTATGGCCGCTATTGGGGCGCTGCAGATGAGTTCCATAGCCTGCACTTCGAGACCTGCTACCACCAGGGCATCGAGTACTGCATCGAGCACCGCATCGCGCGGTTCGAGCCCGGCACGCAGGGCGAGCA
>CAIVYV010000375.1 GCA_903910215.1 uncultured Pseudomonadota bacterium | reverse complement strand
TTGGCGAGCTGATTCCAAAGCGAATTGCGCAGACCTATCCGGAAGCCGTTGCGCGACTGATCTCGCGTCCTATCAACTGGCTCTCTTCCGCAACGCGCCCATTTGTTTATCTTCTGTCTCGATCAACGGAAATGTTTCTCCGGATGCTATCGATTTCTGAAAAGCGAGAGCCTGAGGTGACGGAAGAGGAGATCTATGCCGTTCTGAAAGAAGGCGCAGAGTCTGGCGTGCTGGAGTCTGAAGAGCGCGTCATGATGCAGAATATTTTCAGATTGGATGAGAGAAAACTCGTATCTTTGATGGTGCCTGTGACGGATGTTATACGCCTTGATCTGACGGCCGATTTATCGGAAAACCTGCATATTCTTTCTTCAGCCAATCACGCGCGTTATCCCGTCATCAAGAATGACTGGAATAACGTAGTGGGTGTATTGCGCGCCAAGCGTCTGGTGCAAAGTTTCGTAGAAGGCACCGCGAACTCGATCGAAACCTTATTAGATGAGCCTTTATTCGTTCCCGTCTCGACGTCAGCGCTCGACTTATTGACCCAATTGCAGAAATCCGATGCCAAGATGGCGCTCGTTATCGACGAGTATGGCGCGGTGCTGGGTATCGTCACGATGCAGGATTTGCTGGAGGCGATTACGGGTCAGTTCAGTGCAACCGGCCAAAAGGTTGAATGGGGCACGCTGCGTCACGATGGTAGCTGGTTGCTTGAGGGAGCCACGCCGGTTCTTGAGTTGAAAGATTTACTCCAAATCAAGGCGTTGCCAGAGGAAGAGCGAGATCGCTACTCGTCGTTGAGCGGTATGTTCCTGCTACTGCACGACGCAGTACCCCGCGAAGGTGATGCCGTGGTTTGGGCAGGATGGCGTTTTGAAGTGGTGGATATGGATGGCAATGCGATTGATAAGATATTGGCTGTTCGATCGAGTTAGCGTTCGTTAACTTAAGCATCAATCATTTCTTATTGACGGTTAGACGGGCAATCTGTTCATCCAGTGTTTCTAGCACTCTCTGACGAGTGGCATCGGGCAAGTTTGCATCCATCGCAAGCTTTGAACGCGCAAGGACGAGCGCCTGCAATAACTCAGCATCGGACTTCTCGCCGATAGTGATGACTTTGGTAATAGGCGTCTTATCTGGTTTTTTCTCATCGTCGTGGTCGGTATCAATTGCGATGACGCAGCCAGACAGAGCCAAGATCGCAGTGAGCAACAGCGATTTCCGCAAGAAAGTCATGGTTCAATCTCCGAAGAAAAAGGATGTGCAGTTATTTCAGCGGGTTTCTCGGCGATATGCCAGAGCACGCCAGTCGGATCTGACATATAGAGAAGCTTCAGTCCCCACGGCTGCATAGCTGGCGCGCGCAGCATGATGCCGGGATATCGCTGTGGTAGATCGAGGTTCATGAGTCGAGACCACCAGGCTGTTGTGTCGGCGACGAGTAACTGCATCATGAAACTCGCGGCGAATTCCTGAACGTAATAGTTCTGCAGCAAGAAGCGAAATGACCCGCATTGGAACTCGGCCACTTCCGTTGTGGCGAAATTTTCGTGAAACCCGATCTCACGGTAGAACGCGCGTGACAGTGCGAAGTCTCGTGCAGGTACGAAAGTTTTCAGATCGAGAACAGCGGAGGACCGTCTATCCGGATGGAGAAAAATCGTGTCGATTGGTACGTCGAATGTATGCGCAAGCTTGAATGCGAGTTCCAAGGTTGGAAGGTATTTCTCCAGCTCAATCGCGTTGATCGTCTGCCGGGTGGCGCCGACTCGCTCGGCGAGTTGCTGCTGAGATAGTGCGGCCCGTGTTCGCAATTCACGAATTCGATTACCAACCCGCGTTACTTTTTCGGACATCACGATCGTTTGTAGAGATAGATCAGAGTGATGTTCCGAGCGACTTCCTGTAGCAGCAAGATCGTGATGAGTGCCAGCACGATGCCTGTTGCGCTCGTCAGGTCCAGCGACGCGACAGGGCTTCGTTTGAACGCCTCGTTGGCAAGCACATGGATGATGACAAATTGCGCGGTGAATACGCCTACCCAGTAGGCCGTCTGGTTCGCTTGTTTTTCGATCGCAAGATCGCGCTCATCTCGAAAGTCGATCAATTCACCCTTCGACTTGAAGTAAACCCAAACAGCGAGCTGGGCAATGGCCGCCAGAATGCCGACACCGAGATAGGCGCGAAATATACGCGTGGCTGACTGCTCGATGACCGTAAATCCGATGGATTGCCCCAGGAGATCAACGCCAGCGGTGAGGCGCATCCAAATGAAGAGGAGGGCGCCGATCCAAATGGCCAGCTCGGCCCAAGCCTTCTTTTCGGCCACACTCAGTTCGGGGGTATCCGTACGCGACACAGCGGAGATCCTTTTGTAAAACGCGAGCGTCAAACAATACCTATAAATATCAAAAAGTAAAATATAATTTACATTTGACAGCGCGACGACCGCCTCACGGCTCTGTTAACGCGAATCATTGTTATTTGCATTTGTGATTGCTAACTTGCGCCTATGCCGCAAATACAGCGCGGTCGAAGCGGAGTAGGGCAGATGCCTCGGAACGGGTTGGCTCAGGGTTTGATGTTGGCGGGAGTTCTGCTCGCAGGTTCCACGCTCCCGGCTAAAGGAGATGAGCTCGATGCAAATGAGAGTTCAGAGACTCGCTCCACGCTGCCGACGATTCTCGTTATCGGCTCCAAGCTAGAAGATCGACAGCGTCAACCGGCGGCGAACACCCTCGTCACTGCGGAGGAACTGCGCCTGCAGCAGCCGAGATCCACCGAAGAAGCGCTGCGAGGCGTGCCCGGTGTCTCGATCAAGCCGGAAGAGGAGACAGCTATCGTCGGCAATATCGGCATTCGCGGTCTGAGTTCTTCTGATTACAAGACGCTGATTCTCGAGGACGGCGTCCCCGTAGCGCCCGGCCTTTTTGTCGGTAACGGTCGTTACTACAACCCCCGTATTCAAAGAATGGATGGTATCGAGGTGCTCCGAGGCGCGGGCTCGCTGCGCTATGGCCCGAGCACAATTGGCGGTGTGATCAACTACGTCACGAAGAATCCCGAGCCGGGCATCAAGATCGACGTACATGCCGGGTCGTTCAATACCCACGAGTGGGGTATCGAAGCGGGTGGGCAAGCCGCTTCCGGCGATGCGACGTTCGGTGTTGTAATCACTCGCGTAAAAAGCGACGGTTTCATGGGCAAAGAATTCAGTATGCGCGACGTCATGCTGAAAGCCGGTTTGGAGTTTGGAACGAATCAGCGAGTTGGTGTGAAATACACTGACTATCAAAACGACGCAAACATTTCTTATCGCGGCGCCTTTCTAACCGAGTATGAGGCCGGTAGTGATCGCAATCCGGCGCCAGATGATTGGTTTTTGACAGGACGCCGTTCAGTCGATCTGAACCATGAGTGGGCCATCAACGACAATCTGCGTCTGAATACGGTTGCGTTCAGTAGTGAGCTCTATCGCGATTACTGGCGCTTTGCTACGAACAACACGGCGAGCGCCGCGGAGCGCCGCTGGATCTACACCGATAGCCTAAATGGCAACAACCGCGCCTTTGAGCGACTCGGCATCGATAGCCGACTGTTTTTGAAACACGGCACTTTTGGTTTGGAGAATGAGGCGGAAGTCGCGCTGCGATTCATGTCCGAAAAGATGCGCGATGTGACCGTGGCTGCGGTGCGCGCCACTCCGCGTACCGGCACCATCAATCGCGAGGTCATAGATGCTGCCGACAGTTGGTCGATGCATCTGCAAAACCGTTTTGTCCTGACTGATCACTTTGCCTTTTCCGCCGGCTTGCGCGCCGAGGTTTACGAGCAAACTCGTCACGATCTGCGTCGCACCGGTGTGCAAGGTAACCGCGCCAATACCAACAATACCGAATTGCTGCCGGGAATTGGTTTCACTTGGAGTTTCTCCGACCAGATTCAAGGTTTCGCGAACGCGTACAAGGCGTTCTCGCCCGCTCTCAACGGCGATGCCCTCAACGGCTTGGATGACCAAGAATTGAGTGCCGAGCGATCCATCAACATGGAGGCGGGCATACGCGGCTCAGCGGGAGATCTCGAATATGAAGCGACGCTCTTTCGCATGGACTTCGACAACCAGATCATTCCTGCCAACAGCAATAGTCAGTTCCAGGTCACCAATGGTGGCAAGACTCTGCACCAAGGTCTTGAGGTCGGTGTTGGTACCCGCCTCGGTGGCGGATTTTCGGTCGATGCAAACCTGACTTACATTGCTGATGCCAAATTCGTCGGCGATCGGTTTTCTCGCGCCGGTGCTCTGATGACGCCGGATGATAATCGCGTGCCTTACACGCCGGAGTGGATAGCAAACTTAGTCGTGTCTTACGAGCGCGGCCCAGTACGCAGCTCCGTCCGTCTTCACCATACGGGTTCGCAGTTCACCGATGTGCTCAACACTCGTGCGATCAACGAAAGTCTGAATGGTTTCTTCACGGGGGAGATCGACAGCTACACGCTTGCCGATGTGAGCATGCTCTACCGGCTTAATGATCGTCTCGAGTTTGGCGCCACCGTGAAGAATGTGGCAGACGAGCGTTACATCGCGAGCCTGCGTCAGGGCATCTATGTCGGCCCGGAGCGTAGCTACGATATGGGCATCAGCTATCGGTTTTGACGTTTCTCAACGGATCAAACCGGACAGCGAGTCGAGATACTTTACGAACGCTTTTCGACCTTTGGCGGTCAGCCTTACCTCGGTACGAGGCTTGCGATCTTGGAAAGTTTTGTCGATCTCGACATAGCCGGCTTCCTCCAGTTTGCGTAAGTGAACAGACAGGTTGCCGTCCGTCGTTTGCAGATGCTGCT
>CAIVYV010000374.1 GCA_903910215.1 uncultured Pseudomonadota bacterium | reverse complement strand
TGGTTTTGAGGACTGATTCGTGATCGATAACTCCCCTGCACCGACGCTCTGGCGTCGCTGGATTCGCGCCTTCGTCAACTGGTTCGACACGGGCCCTTTGGTTGCACCGGCCGACGGTTCTGCGCTGCCCGAGATTCCCGATCGTATCGAGTGGGCACGCATTCTCCCGTTCATTGCCATGCACCTCGCCTGCTTCGCCGTGATCTGGGTCGGCTGGAGCCCTGTCGCGGTTGCTATAGCTATCGCTGCGTATTTGGTCCGCATGTTCGCGATCACCGGCTTCTATCACCGTTATTTCTCGCACCGCTCGTTCAAAACCTCGCGTGCCGGTCAGTTCATCTTCGGCTTGATCGGGGCGACCGCCGTGCAACGTGGGCCAGTCTGGTGGGCAGCTCACCATCGTCATCACCACGCTTATTCCGACAAACCGGAAGACGTACACTCGCCGGCGCAACATGGCTTCCTGCGCTCGCACATGGGCTGGTTCCTCACCGCACGTGGATTTCAGCCGGATCTGCGACGAGTACGCGATCTGCTGCAATTCCCTGAGCTCTGCTGGCTCGATCGTTTCGACATCGTCGTGCCGACGCTGTTCGCAACCGGTATGTTCGGGCTTGGAGTGTTGCTGCAACACCTTGCCCCCGAGCTCGGCACGAGTGGTGGTCAGATGTTGATCTGGGGATTCTTCATCTCGACCGTAGCCTGCTACCACGGTACCTACACGATCAACTCGCTCTCGCACGTGTTTGGCAAACAGCGTTATCGCACCGGTGATACGAGTCGAAACAATTGGCTGCTCGCACTCGTGACTTTGGGTGAGGGGTGGCACAACAACCACCACCATTTTCCAAGCTCGACCCGGCAAGGTTTCTATTGGTGGGAGATCGACATCACGTACTACGTGCTGAAGGTCCTATCTTGGCTCGGCATCATCTGGGATCTCAAACCGGTGCCTGCATCGGCACGCGATCATTCCCCGCGCCGTATCCGCTGAGGAGGGAACCATGAGCCGAGTTGCCATCGTCGGCTCCGGAGTCGCTGGCCTCACCACCGCCTGGCACTTGCGTCGCGACCACGAGGTCGTGATCTACGAAGCCAACGACTATCTCGGCGGTCATACGGCCACAAAAGACGTTCAGATCGGCGATCGCTCGTATGCGATCGACACCGGATTCATCGTCTTCAATGATTGGACTTACCCCAACTTCATCGCCTTACTCACTGAACTCGGCGTCGAGTGGCAGTGGTCGAACATGAGCTTTTCACTGCGTTGCGAGCGTAGCGGACTCGAATACAACGGCACCTCGATCAACTCGCTGTTCGCGCAGAGAAGGAATATCGTCAATCCGAAATTCCTGCAGATGATCGCCGACATTCTGCGCTTCAATCGTGACTGTCGGTCCTTGCTGCGCGATGACGCTCACTCCGAAACTCTCGGCCACTACCTGCAGCGCGAGCGCTACTCGCGCGCTTTCATCGAGCAGTACATCGTGCCGATGGGTCGCGCCATCTGGTCGGCAACGGGCAGCGGCATGCTGAACTTCCCGGCGCGCTTCTTCGTCGATTTCTTTGATCGGCACGGCTTTCTCAACATTGACGATCGACCGGTATGGCGCACCGTTCGCGGCGGTTCACGCGAATACGTACGGCAAATGGCGCGGGTGTTCACCCGGGACGGGCGCGTAACCAGTCGAGTCGGCACACCCGTCAAACAGATACGTCGTCATGCCGATCGTGTCGACATCATCGACGCGCACGGCGAACCCGATCACTTCGATTATGTGTTCATGGCTTGCCACAGCGATCAGACGCTTGCCATGCTCGAGTCGCCCTCGGATATCGAGCGCGACGTGCTCGGCGCCTTCCCCTACCAGCCCAATGAAGCGATCCTGCACACCGATGCGCGAGTGCTACCTCGCAAACCTCTCGCGCGCGCAGCCTGGAACTACCATTTGCGCGATCCCGACACCGAGCGGGTCTGCCTCACCTACGATATGAACGTGCTGCAGAGTATCGACTCGTCGACGCGTTTTCTCGTCACGCTCAATCGCGATGACATCGACCCTGCGCAGATTCTCGGCCGCTACGTCTACGACCATCCGGTGTACACACCCGAGGCCGTGCGCGCCCAAGCGCGCCGCTCGGAAGTGTCCGGTCATCAGCGCAGCTTTTACTGCGGCGCGTACTGGCGTTATGGCTTCCATGAGGATGGCGTAGTGAGCGGGTTGTGGGCGCTCGACGACTTTGCCAAGGTCACCGGCGGCCAACGCCCGCCCCAACCTACCCTCGAACCGCAACGTCGCAACCCTGCATGAGCAGGCAAAGCGCCCTCTATGTCGGGCACTTGCGGCATCGTCGCTTCGCACCGCGACGCAACGACTTTCGCTATCGCATCTACTTCACGTTGATCGATCTAGGAGAGCTGCCGACCTTGTTCGAGGATAGGTGGTTCTGGTCATCGCGGCGGCCGGCACTCGCCTGGTTTCGCCGCGCGGATTATCTCGGTGATCCTGCCACCCCGCTGGCCGAAGCCGTTCGCGACCGAGTGGAGCAGACAACGGGGCAACGACCCAGCGGGCCTATCCGCCTGCTGACTCACCTGCGTCAATTCGGGTACAACTTCAATCCGGTCAGCTTCTACTACGTGTACGACGCCACAGGGCGCGAACTGGAGACGGTCGTGGCCGAGATTACAAACACCCCTTGGGACGAGCGACATTCGTATGTGCTCTCTGTGACCAATGCCGAGCGAGTCGGCGCAAAAGTCTTCCGCTGGCAATTCGACAAGCGCTTCCATGTCTCGCCGTTCCTGCCGATGGACATGCGTTACGACTGGCGCTTCACCGCACCTGGCGAGTCGCTGGATGTCCACATGGAAAATTGGCGCGAAGGACAATGTGATTTCGACTCTTCGCTCACTTTGCGTCGTCTTCCATTGACGAGTGGCAGCCTCGCTCGCGCACTCTGGTCGTTCCCGTTGATGACTCTGAAGGTTAGCTGGCTGATCTACTGGCAGGCACTGCGCCTCTGGTGGAAGCGCATACCCTTCTTCGTGCACCCGGAGAAACACGCATCATGAATACTCGCGCTAGTGAACTGCTGCCGGATCGCAAGCGTGCGTCTGCGCCGTTGTTGGTCCGTCTAGGGCGCAAGTTGTTGCGTTCGCAGCTGACCTTGTTGCGAGATGGTGAGTTGATCTTGATCGACCCGGACGGAACGCGTTCGCGCTTCGGAGCGCGAACACCGCGGCTTGATGTCAGCGTCACTTTGCAAATTCTCGATGAACAACTCTATGCGGACGCTGCTTTCGGCGGCACGCTCGGCGCAGGCGAGGCCTATATCCACGGACTGTGGCGTTGTGACGATCTGACCGCACTGGTGCAGCTCTTCGTGGCGAATCGCCAAATGATGAACTCGCTCGATGGCCGCTGGTCGTTCCTCACGCAACCTGCCATGCGCGTGTTGCACTTCCTCAATCGCAACAGCAAGCAAGGCAGTGCGCGCAATATCGCCGCGCACTACGATCTCGGCAACGAGCTCTACAAGCTGATGCTCGATCCGACCATGGCCTATTCCTGCGGTATCTTCCGTGATGAAACCAGCACGCTTGAAGACGCTTCGATCGCCAAATTCGACGCCGTCTGCCGCAAGCTGCAACTGCAGCCCGGTGACTCGGTAATCGAAATTGGAACGGGTTGGGGCGGTCTCGCCATGCATGCCGCCGAGCGCTACGGTTGTCATGTCACGACCACGACCATCTCTCGCGAGCAACACGACTACACCCGCGACCGGATCGCCGAACGCGGCTTACAAGATCGCATCACCTTGTTGCTCGAGGACTATCGCGATCTCAAGGGTACGTTCGACAAGGCATTTTCGATCGAAATGATCGAGGCTGTCGGAGAGAACTATCTCGAAACGTATCTGCGAAAGTGCTCCGATCTATTACGACCGCATGGTGCCATGTTGCTACAAGCGATCACGCTGCAAGACCAGTATTACGAGCGAGCGCGACGATCGGTCGATTACATCCAGCGCTATGTCTTCCCAGGGAGCTTCATTCCGAGCGTCGAACTGATCGCCCGCACGCTCACCAAGGCGACCGATCTCAAGATCTTCCATCTCGAAGATATCGGACCCCACTACGCTCGCACGCTGCGCGAATGGCGTAAAAACTTTTTCGCAAATATCGATCAAGTACGCGCTTTGGGTTACCCGGAAAGCTTCGTCCGACTTTGGGAGTATTATCTTTGCTACTGCGAAGGCGGATTCGCAGAGCGGCAATTGGGTGATGTGCAGTTCCTGCTCACCAAGCCGGAGTGTCGACTGACATGATGCCCGCGGGTCCCTCCTCAGCGCTCGGACAGCTGCTGTCTAGATTCGGTAGCGAGGTCATTGCCACCTCGGCTGACGTGCTGGCTGGCATTAGCGTTGACCATCGAAAACTGTATCCCGGCCGCGCGCTTGCGCTCGCCTTACCGCGCTCGACGAGCGAGGTGGCGGATATTCTCAAGTTCTGCAACGCACTGCGTATCCCAGTGGTTCCGCAAGGTGGTAATACGGGTTACTGCGCGGCTGGCACACCAGACGACAGCGGCACTCAACTCGTGATGTCGCTGCGCCGCATGAATCGAATTCGTGGCGTTGAACCGCTCAACAACTCCCTCGTCGTCGAGGCAGGTTGCATACTCAAAGAAATCCAGCGCGCAGCGGAGTCGGTCGATCGCTACTTTCCGCTCAGTCTCGGCTCGGAGGGTAGTTGCACGATCGGGGGCAATCTCTCGACCAACGCGGGCGGTGTCAACGTGCTGCGCTACGGCATGACGCGTGATCTCACCCTCGGACTCGAGGTCGTCCTCGCAGATGGCCGGGTGATCTCGTCACTGTCGGCGCTGCGCAAAGACAACACCGGCTACGATCTTAGGCAGTGGTTCATCGGTGCCGAGGGCACACTTGGCGTGATCACGGCCGCTAGCCTGAAGCTCTTCCCGCTACCGAAACGCCACGGTACCGCGATCGTCGCCGTTCCGTCAGTGAAAGATGCCGTGGAACTGCTCGCCAAGTTGCGCGCTGGCAGTGGCGACCGGGTGAGCTCGTTCGAGCTGCTACCGCGCGCAGCGCTTGAACTTGTGGAGCGTCACCTCGGTGCTCGCGTCGACATCTCGGCCTCATCGCCCTGGTGCATCCTCTGCGAAGTCAGCAGCAGCGATGCGGACGATCCGATCGAGGAGCGTCTGGCGAGTTTGCTGGAAGCCGCTATGGAAACGGGGCTCATTACCGACGCCTTGCTCGCACAAAGCGAGCGCGAGCGCAGCGCGTTTTGGTTCATCCGCGAAAACATTCCCGAAGCCCAACGACGCGATGGACCGAGCGTCAAACATGATGTGTCTTTGCCGATTGATCGCCTGGCCGAGTTTGTCGACAGAGCGAGCGACTGGGTCGTCACCCACGTACCCGAAGGCTTTCTCGTGTGCTACGGACATGTCGGTGACGGCAACCTGCACTTCAACATCAATCAGTCCGGCGAGACTGCCGGGAAATCGTTACTTGCGCGCGAACCCGAGATTCGTCGGGCCATCCATGATCTGGTGCAAGAGTATCGGGGCAGTTTCAGCGCCGAGCACGGCATAGGCCGACACAAAGTTGACGAGCTCGAACGCTATGCCGATCCGGTCGAACTGCAACTGATGCAGCAGCTAAAACAACTACTCGATCCGAACGGCATCTTGAACCCCGGCAAAGTCCTGCGGCCTCGCCACTGACTGGCTATCATCGGCGCATGAACAACGCCGCACCCTCCTCTGCCGACGAAGGCAATTGGCCCAAGGCCTCGACCGCCTGGTACATGGTTTTCGTGCTGATGCTGGCCTACATCCTCTCGTTCATCGATCGAGTGGTATTGGGCCTTTTGGTCGGACCTATCCGTGCCGACCTTGGTATCAGCGAAACTCAGATGAGTTTGCTGTACGGGTTCGTGTTCGCCATTTTCTACACCGGTGTCGGTGTGCCGATCGCGTGGGCGATCGATCGATACAACCGTCGTAACATCATCGCAGCCGGTGTCGCCGTGTGGAGCGCCATGACGGCGCTGTGCGGTGTCGCGCGCGGGTTCATCGAACTTGCGCTGGCACGAATTGGCGTCGCGATCGGTGAGGCGGTGCTGTCACCGGCCACCTTCTCCATGGCGGGCGATAGTTTCCCCGAGAAAAAACTGGGGCGTGCACTATCGGTGTTCGTCATCGGTTTGCCGCTCGGCGTGGGACTTGCGCTGATCATCGGCGGCGCCGTCATCCAATTTGTCGCGAGCTCTCCCGAGTACACTGTGCCGATCATTGGGACGATTCGCTCCTGGCAGTTGACGTTCCTGCTCGTCGGTATCCCCGGAATCCTGCTCGCACTATGGGTGCTGACGCTCAAAGAACCCGTGCGTCGTGAGCGACCCGGCGTCGCAGCCGCCAAGGCCGATATCGCCTCCATCCCCGACACGATCCGCTACATGCTCTCTGAGTGGCGCGCGTACAGTTCGCTGATACTCGGCTTCTCCATCCTCGGCATGGTGATCAACGTCTACCAGATCTGGGGCGTGCAGTATTTCGTGCGCGTCCTCGAGATGCCGCTTGGTGAAGCCGGCACCCGCATGGGTGTCGCGATCGCCATTTTCGGCACCGCCGGCATTCTCACCGGCGGCTGGCTCACCGATCGCTGGCGCGCGGCCGGGCACCTCGATGCCGCAATGCGCGTGGGTCTCACCGCAGCCGTCGCTTTGATCCCCGTAGCGAGCGTGTGCACGCTGCTCAATGATGTCATGTGGTCAACGGTGTTGTTGATCCCGCTCGGCTTCTTCACCTGCTTTGCATTTGGCGCGGCGTCAGCCGGCGTGGTGGTGCTCACACCGCCTCGCATGCGCGCACAGGCGTCGGCAATCTATCTCCTGTTCGTCAATTTGATCGGTATCGGGCTCGCACCGTTTTTGACGGCAGTCATGACGCAATATGTTTTTGCCGATGATCTTGCCGTCGGCAAAAGCACAGCGATCGTCACGGGCGGCGCCGCGGTCCTAGCCACGATATTGTTGGCCTGGGGCAGGCCCGCGTTCCGTAAAGCCATCGTCGAGCGCCGTCACGTATGACGGAGCGGTGCACCGGCGGACTACATGAAGTCTGCGTCGGTGTCACCGACCTCGATCGAGCGTTGGCGGATTTTGCCGCCTACGGCTGCCACCCTGATCTCGACGGCAGCCTCGATGCCGAGTCGGCGCAACGACTGTATGGCGTGAACTCGGCGGTTCGTTCGATACGCCTAGCGCACCAGAATGCCGATCACGGGCTCGTCCGCCTGATGCAGTGGGAGCAGCCGCTCAATGCGGGACTCGGTCTGACGGAAGATCTGCGCTGCGTGGGTTCGCGCTGGGGCGTGCGTGTGACGAGCAGCGTGCTCAATATCGTCAATCATGTTGAGCGCGCCCTCGCCTCCGGCACCGAACTCAACCTGATCCACCCGGTGCTCGCCGTCATCGGTGAAGTGAGCGGAGAACGCAGCGCACGCCCGTTTCGCGATCCTATCGTCGGTGTTCGCGAGATGGTGTTGCTACAACGGGAGTATCGCCAGGTCTTCTTTGAACGCTTCGGCTACGAAAGCCCGGCTTATGGGCAAATCGATCACTCGAGCCTGCTGCGTTCCAGTCAACACACCCACTTCGGCCTGATGGTCGCGAGCGACGATCCTCATATCTTCGATTTCTACGAGCAGGCGCTCGGTCTGCAGCGGATGCATGAGGAAACGGTTCCTTACGAAAACGCGACGGGCTCGCGTCGAATATTCGGACTGCGACCGGGTGAAGGTTTTCACATGGTCGACTTTGACGACCCCGCTTCCGGCAAAGCTCTCAAAGATCGACGCTCTGGCAAACTCAAATGCGTTCGCTTCGCTGCCGACGCCGACATCGAAGATCGACGATCACACTCTCGCGCGGGCTCACTTGGCTACAGCTTGTACTGCTGGCGCACGTTCGAGCTCGAAGCGATGCATCAACGCGTCACGCAAGCGGGAGCCACAGCGGTATCGGATATCCTCGAAGATGAGTTCAAGCGGCGCAGCTTCACCTTCTTGGCACCCGACGGCTACCACTGGATGCTGAGCGAAGCACCACGAATCGAGGCACCACGATGATCA
>CAIVYV010000373.1 GCA_903910215.1 uncultured Pseudomonadota bacterium | reverse complement strand
TGCCGCATCGCTCCTCATCGAAGCAGGGCGCGACTCTCTTTATCGTCGATTGACCGGGTTCGTCAGCCAGCGAAAAACATTGACGACGAAGGCGCGATTGTCGCGCGCATTCGGAGCATCAAAGCCGATGGACGTCTGGCCATCGGGTGCCGATTGACTCGTGAACATGGCCGCCTCGGCGAACACTGCAACGCGACCTTTGCCATGCGAATGCGTGGCACCCTGCAGCAGGCCGCTCGCCGACCTTCTTGGCGTATCGGTTCGAAACTCCCATGCGCGTGACGTCAGCCAAAGCTCATAGTCCTTGCCGAGCACCATCAGCGGTTGCGCCCCTGTTGGTGCTTCAAAGGCGCTGCCGGTAAAGGCCGCGATGCGCGTCACGGGTGCCTTCAGATCGGCGCCCGTAATCTGCTTGTGAGGCTTGAGCGAGCCGAGGTCGATGTCGAAGAGATCCTCCGACGCCACGTCTGCTCGTATGGCGAAACCGTTGAAGAGTCGAAAGCCGAAGTTCGCTGCAAGATCGGCAACGGCGCCGGGAAAGGGGAAATGATCGGCAATCAGCAGCAGCGAGCCACCATTCTCGACCCACGCAGTGACTAGCGCCGACTCTGCTTCCGAGAAGGCAGGCGCCACCGGCGATTCCCAGCGATCGACATTCGATGCATGCAGTGCATTGGCGATGACCAGGACATCCGCAGTTCGTAGCAACTCCGGTGTGAGCGCAGTGGTTGCGGAGTGAACCGCGAAACCGGATTCCTGCAGAAGCCTTGCCAAAGGAGCGTAACGACCGTCGGCGGTGTGGAAGTTGTGGTGTGCTGCGTCGATCAACACTCGCGGCTGACGAGTCTCTGCGGCGGTGGTCGGTGACGGTGCGCCGAGCAGAGACAGGAATAGCAGTAATGTCAGGGTGAGTAGTCGCGCAGGTAGTCGCGCCACGGCGGACTCGGTTTGCCGTTTCATAGCGCCTCCAGCAGTGGCCCGAGGTGAGGCGCGAAACGTTGCCAACGACCGATACCATGGCGATTGATTGGCTGACGGACTTGCTGGGCACTGGCCGTGGTGACAATGCGCTCGGCTGTATGAAATTCGAGGCATCCGGCATGCCAACTCACACCAAGGAAGTTCAGTAGTTGGCGGATCACTTGCTCGGGATGTTCGACCATCTCTTCGTATTGGATGCGCATGACGGTGCTCTCGGGAAGGTGTCGGCACGCGGCGTCGAGCAGCTGATCATGTGCTGATACATATCTGCCGAGCTCAGCCAAATCATAAGCGTACGGGTGCCCAGAACTGAATCGCTTAGAGAAGCAGGACAGGGCGAGGTCGCGTTTGTCGCGAAAGAGTACGACGATTTTGGCGGCGGGCAGCACCCTCTGAATGACATCCAAGTACAGCGAATTAGCGAGAAACTTATCGACGATGAGCGATACGCCTGACGTCTGCCCGAGGTATGACTTCGCGGCTCTGGTATACCGCTCGGCGATTCGAGGTAGTTTTTCGGAGGAGACAACGCTTTCCCGTGATTCCGCCAAGATTGCTTGCTCAAAGAAATCTCGCTCGCCGATACCTCGAATCGCCGGATGACTGGTCAGGATTTGTTCTAGAAGAGTCGATCCGCAACGAGGGGCGCCCACGATGAAGACGTGATTCGGTATCGGCGGTCGTGCATGAGGCTGGGGTGAACGATGATCGTGCGCTTCGAGATCGAGGCGCAGGCGCTCGAGTTGCCGCAGTGTCTTGGCTTCATCGTAGCCATTGCTATGACGAATCAATCGATTAGCTTCGTTCCAGCTGGCGAACGCATCGTCCGTTCGGCCCACGTCCTCAAATGCCTTGCCGCGGGCGAATAGCAACAAAGCGGCACTTGCGGGATTTTCGGGCAGCGGAGTCCGTGCGAGACGGGTGAACTCGGCATCATCGAGCTGGTATCGATGCAGATCCGCGAAATTGAACTCGGCCTCGGTGAGAGTCGGTTTCAATTCCAGGGCCTTAAGGTAGTGCCGCTTTGCCTCGGAAAACTGCCCGCAGTCACGCTTTGCATTACCCAGATTGTTGTGTGCCTCGGCGAAATCGGACTTGATGGCGAGAGCTTGTTCGAGCGCCACGAGCGCTTTGTCACTGCTGCCAGTCTGCAGCAATGCGTGACCCAAGTTGTTCCAGATCTCGGCGTCTTGGGGGTCGCGTTGGATGGCGTTGGCATGATGGCGGGCAGCCTCTGCCCACCGATGCTGACGTGCAGCCAGCACGCCGAGTGCATCGTGGATACGCGCCCCGGTCTCATCAAGGCGAAGGGCTGCTTTCAAGGCGCTCGTGGCGACATCCCAACGCTGTAACTCGGTGGCGACGATACCAAGGGCTGCCTGAGCCTCGAAGAGCTCGGGTGCGAGATTTACCGCGTCGGTGAGGCCGGCGAATGCCGATTCCAAGTCGTGCGCGTCCGCCTGCAAGGCGGCACGGGTGCAAAGGGCGCTGGCGAGGTTATGGCGATAGTGTGGTTGCGGGTTCCGATCCATCGAGCGACGCCAGTAATCGATCGCCTCATCGAGTTGATCGTGCTGGTAGGCGACGAGTGCTCGGGTGTGCCACCAATCCGAATCCTCGGTTACTAGCCCATTTTGGATCGCCTGCGTGAGTTGGCCTGCGGCGACGTCGAGGCGTCCTGCGACCAGCGCTGACTGTATCGCGGTCAGCACTGCAGCGGATTCGGGCTTTGTGGTCACCGTTTGGGTCACCTTAGGCGGAGTGATGATGCCGCTATCGGAAATAACGCATGGTTATGATGCGTCCCGATTATTTCATTCGCGTCGAAAAGCATCGAGGCGTAGTTTAGTCCCGGTACCGTGGTCGGCAATCCCGGAGGTGGCTGGCGTGTGGGGACGAAACGGGGGGAGTAGGGGGCGAACCAGTCTGCAGCGCGGCGCGGCGCTCGGCATGGTGTTGTCGCTGCTCGTGGTGTCACCAACGAGTTTCGCTGCGGGCGGTCAAACTCGAACTTTCGTGGTGAGCTTCCTCGCGCAGCAGTTCACCAATAACCCTGGTGACTGTCCCGGTGGCGTTAACCCGGAAGATGAGCGCGGCCAGATCGCTGTCGCACTTCGGACCATGGGGCATTCGAGCGCCGAAGTCCGTCGGCTCATGGCCGGTTGGGATCAGGGTGGCGACGGGGAGCGCAAAGTTAATGAAATCCTCGAGCGTCGTGCGCTCATCAATGGGGAACCCGTCAACCCGATGACACACCCCGAGGCTGTGCCCGACCCACAACTGAAATTCGTCGAAGCGAAGCAGACGGTCGGTTTCGATCTTGACGGCAAGCCGTCGGCTGACGATTTCGTCGATCTGCTCACGGGCAAGCCGGGTATCGACAATCAATTGTTCCGCGCGCTCGGTTGCAACCAGAACTTCAGAGGCACTTGGACGAGCCCCTCGGCTTACGGTGAATGGGTTTGGGTGCAGCTGCGAGATTCGCAACCTGCTTGGCTGATGACCATCACCGATGCGCCCGCTGGCAAACCAGGCGAGGTCATCGTTCGGATTCAGCGATCACTTGATCACTTGCGTTCGAATATGGATGGCTCGCCGCGCTGGCATGCGACTTACCGAGCCGACCCGGATCCTCGTTCGATCAATGAATATCGGGGTTACTTGCGCGACGGGGAGCTCACGATATCGCGCCAACCGCGTTTCAGTATTCTTTGGAACGGGCTTAGTGCGCCGGTGCTTAACCTCAGCCAATTTCAGCTGCGCCTGAAGCAGGATGCGCGGGGTCAGTGG
This sequence comes from uncultured Pseudomonadota bacterium, assembly GCA_903910215.1. Classification (GTDB taxonomy): domain Bacteria; phylum Pseudomonadota; class Gammaproteobacteria; order Steroidobacterales; family Steroidobacteraceae; genus UBA964. Next base: position 7,828 of record CAIVYV010000373.1, on the reverse strand, counting down.
GATGGTTTGATCGGCGGCTTCCAACCGTGGCGCGAACTGTATTTCGCGTTTTCTCACAACGGCATCGTCGGTGATCGTCCAGGGTTATGGCACGCGATGAAGAAGGCGGCGGACGCCGAGCCCGATCCAACAACAGGCCAGAATCTGGCAATTTCCGCAGCGTACCGATTTACCGCTATACCGGCCTTCGTTACCGCGCCTGGGTCGCAGGTTAGAACAGCCATGCGAGAGAGACCGAAGTCATGACTAAGCCGTCCCGGCGTTCGATCACCGTCGCCGCCTCGCTTTTCGTTGTGGCTGTCGGTGCGGTTTTTCTTTGGCCGGATTCCACGCCGCGCTCCGCCAAAGTGTTTCAACCGCCTGAAGTCAAAGCACCGCGTTTGACGCCGGAGCAATATCGATCGGCGATCACAGACGTGTTCGGCGCGCATATTGATCTGGGCGGCCGTCTCGAGCCCGTCATGCGCGAAGGGGGGCTACTGGTGGTTGGCGCCTCCAGCGTGAGTGTCTCGCCCGCGGGTATGGAACAGTTCGATGCCATGGCGGAGGCGATTTCCGAGCAAGTCTTGTTGCGTGAGGAGAATCGCCGGGTTTTCTTGGCCTGTACGCCTGCCAAGTCTGATGCGCCGGATGATCGCTGCGCGAGCGAGTTTCTGGCGCCCGTTGGCGAGCGCTTGTTCCGCCGACCCCTGACGGAAGCGGAGTTGCGCAGCTTCGTTTCGGCTGCGGCTGCCGCCACGAAAGCGTTGGAGGATTTCCACGCGGGGCTTGCGATGAGTCTATCGGCGATGCTCACTTCGCCGCAGTTCCTGTTCCGAATTCCCGTGATCGAGGAGGATCCCGATCGTTCGGAGGGGTATCGACTCGATGCCTACTCTCGGGCGTCGCGACTGAGTTTCTTTTTGTGGAATACCGGGCCGGATGCCGAGTTACTGCGTGCGGCTCGCGAGGGTGAGCTCGATAGTGACCGAGGCTTTCGGCGCCAGGTCGATCGAATGATGGCTTCGCCACGTCTCGAGGAGGGCGTGCGCGCTTTTTTCTACGACATGTTGCGTTTCGACACCTTCGAAACCTTGAGCAAGGACCCGGCACTGTTTCCGAAGTTCAGCCGACGTGAGATGGCTGATGCACAGGAACAGACGCTGCGAACCTTGGTGTATCTGTTACTCGATCAGCAGGGTGACTATCGGGATGTCTTCACCACTAAGAAGACGTTTCTGACCCCGTCGCTGGCAGCGATCTATCAGGTGCCTCTGGCGCATGAGGGACCAAACGGTGGGGTCGAGGGGTGGGAGCCTTTTGAGTTTTCCGCAGAGGATCCGCGCGCTGGTATCTTGAGTCACGCGAGCTTTACGGCGTTGCACTCACCTCCGGGTAGAACATCTCCAACGGATCGCGGCAAGGCTTTACGCGAAGTTCTCATGTGTCAGAGCGTGCCCGCGCCGCCGCCCGATGTGCAGTTCACGGTCGTGCAGAACACGGCGGATCCGATCCACAAGACGGTGCGTCAAAGATTGATCGCCCATTCGACCGTGCCTTCCTGTGCCGGCTGTCATCGCATCATGGATCCGATGGGCCTGGCGCTTGAGAATTTCGACGGAGCCGGCGAGTTTCGTTTGGTGGAGAACGGCCAACCCATCGATACTTCCGGCGACCTTGATGGCGTCGAGTTCTCGAACTCTCTGGAGCTCGCTCAGGTGGTTCGTGATAACCCGGCCATTCCTTCCTGTCTCGTCAAGCGTATGACGGCCTATGCTTTCGGTCAGGATCTCACGCAGGACCAGCGAGTTTTTCTAAAGCAGATGCGCGTTCAATTCCGCGAAAGCGGGTTCAAAGTGCCCGATCTCATGCGGGCGATCGTGACGAGTCCTGAGTTTTTTCAGGCAGCACCCGCGCGAGCTGCCGTTACTGTCGACACCATAACGGCCTCTGTGGGCCGGTGAGGTACCGAAGATGAGTACGACGCGTCGTGGCTTTTTGAGAGGCACTTTTGCAGGCTCGGCAGTCGCTGTCGGTTTGCCTTTTCTCGATTGTTTTTTGAACGACTCGGGAACGGCTTTGGCTGGTACGGGTCAGGCGCTACCGAGCGTTTTCGGCAACTGGTTTCAATACCTCGGCTTGAATCCCGGTCGGTGGGTACCCGATCAAACGGGTAACAACTATCGCAACAAGGTCGAGCTTGCGATGTTTGATCCATGGAAGGAGCGCATCAATCTGATCAGCGGTGGTTATTACCATCTCGATGGGCGGCCCGTGGAGACGCACCGAACGGGTGTGCAAATCGCCACCCTCGGCGGGATTCCAAGTGGGCGCGAGAGTGGTGCGAGTCTCGATAGCGATATCGCCGATGTGATCGGTAAGCAAACTCGTTTTCAGACGCTGGATGTGACCGGCACGGGCGGTCGTTTCGGTGTGAGCAAGCGCGCGGGTGCGGCCTATAAACCGGTAGAGGCTTCGCCTGCTGCGCTCTACCGGCGAATTTTCGGAGCGGACTTCCAGGATCCAAACGCCGCCGAATTTGTCCCTTCCACTAAGGCATTGGCCAAGGCCAGTGTGCTCTCTCAGGTGGCAGACCAGCGTCGGGCGGTCTTGAATGCGGTTGGCGCGAGTGATCGGGCGCGTCTCGATGAGTATTTCACCTCGCTACGACAACTCGAAAAGCAGATCGCGATGCAGCTTGAGCCACCCGAACCGCTACCGGCCTGTAAGCCGCCGCCCAATATCGGCGTCGAGGCGGAGCCGGGCGGAGAGGTGACGGCGGTTGAGCGCAATATCGATCTCTTCACATCTTTGTTGATTCACGCGGTTACTTGCGGTCAAACGCGTGTCTTCAACGTCACTATGAATACGCAGGGCTGCCGCAAGGCGGGCTCGACGCAAACGTGGCACGGCTATACCCACGAGGAACCGATCGACGACGCGTTGGGTTATCAGCCTGAGACCACGTGGTTCATCATGTGGGCCAATCAGTTGTTCGCCAATTTCCTGGGCAAACTCGAGGCAACCCCGGAAGGTGCAGGCTCAGTCCTCGATCGCATGCTCGTGTTGTGGCAGACGGATCATGGTTATGCGCGCACGCATACGATGGACAACGTCACGACCATGACCGTCGGCAACGCCGGTGGTTTGTTCCGCAGCGGACGACACATTGCGCTCGCGGGTGATCCCGTCACTCGCGTCGGTCTTACAGTGCAGCAGGGCTTTGGTGTTCGCACCAGTGCTTGGGGCAGTCAGTCCAATCGTGCGACCCGTCCCATTACCGATATGTTGAGCTGAGCGTAGGGGAGCACGAGCAATGTCCCGAGAACGACGAATCCGTTTACTGGCCCCGGTTGTCCTGTTGGCCGCAATCGGCGGTGTTCTCGCGGCGACTCAGGCACAGGCGATTTCCTGGTGGCCGTGGGGTAAGTCTTCGCAGGCCCAGTCCAATGCCGTTGTCTCGACGCCACCTGGCATCACACTGCAGGCGGTGGGCCGTGGTCAGGGTTGGGATCTTGGCAAGGAAACCGCGTCGATGGTGTACCGCGATGAGGTGGCCTTCGCTGATGCCAAGGGAAAGACGCTCTATTTTCGTGAAGCAGGCGCGAGTCCTTGCAAGCAAGACTGCGATCCGCGGTTCAAGGCTGTGCAGCCCTCAAAGAATAGTCAGCCGATCGGCGATTGGACCATCGTGCGTGGTGATGATGGCTCGTCGCAATGGGCTTGGAAGGGTCGTCTCGTTTACACATTTGCTGAAGACGCGGATCCTGGCTCCGTCTTCGGTAATAGTGCAGCGCGCTTCGGTGCCAAGCGTCGTGATGGCTTTGGCAACATGGTCGGTGGTGGTCGACGCGGTAGCGGGGTGCGCGGCGCGGGTGGCGAAAAGCCAAAGCTCGAGGGCTGGGAGACAGCACTGGTGCAGCCGATGCGCGGCGATTTCATCACGCCTCCGGGCTTGAAGGTTGCAGAGGTGTTGGATGCTGCGTCGATCACGCTCGTCGATCATCGCGGCATGACGGTCTATGTTCACGAAGGAGACAAAGAGCCGCCGCTGCTGGAGGGTGATTTGGCCTCGGGCAAGCGACGACTCCCCGTGCCGGCGCCAGCTGTGGCTGTCGCAATCGGAGACTTTTCTGTCGTCTCCCGAGAAGATGGACGCTCGCAATGGGCGTGGAAGGGTCGTCCGCTCTACACCTATTCAGGTGATAACCGGTCGGGCGATGCCTACGGCGTTGGCGGCGCGTGGAGTGTCGCGGCGATCTACAGTCACTTCATGCCTGCCGGTGTGCGCACCGAATTGACCGCAAGCCAAGGGCTCGTTCTTGCAACTCAGGCGGGTAAAACGCTCTACAAGCGCGACGGTCATATCTACCAATCTGGCGGCGGCCGCAGTCTGCATCGGGGTGCGCCGCAGCGCCCCGCAGTTGGACGCGATCTCGGTGTCAATGCGCGCTGCTTGCGTGACTGTGAAAAATGGACGCCATTCCTCGCGCCGGATGATGCGGTGGCGCGTGGTTATTGGGATGTCTATGTTCGCGCCGATGGCAAGAAGCAGTGGGCTTATCAAGGTTATGCGCTTTGGACATTCGCTGATGACAAGCAGCCGGGCGATATGTTCGGTCACGACAGTTACGACATGTTCTACGCGATGAATCCGCAAAGCAAAGTGGATGTCGGTACGCCGATGGATGGAGTGGCGACATTGGTATGGGCGGTCGCGTTTCCGTGACGAACACAGTGCAACCGATGGATCGGGCTGACTTCGTCAAGCGCGGGCGAGCGGTTTTCATCGGCTCCGTCGGTAATTTGGTCGAGTGGTACGACTTCTACGCCTATGCCGCCTTTGCGCTGTACTTCGCCCACCAGTTTTTTCCGGGCGACGATGTCGTGGTGCAGCAGCTCAATGCAGCTCTGCTGTTTGCCTTTGGGTTTTTGGTAAGGCCGCTCGGTAGCATCATTTTCGGACACATCGCTGATCGTCGCGGCAGGCGCACGGCTTTGACGCTCTCGGTTGCCTTGATGTGTTTCGGTTCGCTGCTGATCGCCATTACGCCGACCTACGATTCGATCGGGGTTGCCGCGCCGATCATGTTGTTCGTCGCGCGCTTGCTGCAAGGTTTAAGCCTAGGCGGTGAATACGGTGCCAGCGCCACTTATCTCAGCGAAGTAGCTCACCCCAATCATCGAGGCTTCTTCTCAAGCTTTCAGTACGTCACGCTGATCGGTGGTCAGCTTTGTGCGGTGATGGTTCTGCTGCTGCTGCAGAAGGTATTTCTGACTGAAGAGCAATTGATGGATTGGGGCTGGCGTATCCCCTTCATCATCGGTGCGTTGCTCGCGGTCGTGGCGGCTCTGATGCGCCGCAATCTGCACGAGACCGAATCTTTCGTTGCTGCCAAAAGTGTGGAACGAAAAGAGAGTTCGTTGCGCGCGTTGATGCGATACCCGCGCGAGTTGATGTTGGTGGTCGGTTTGACGATGGGTGGAACCGCTGCGTTCTACACCTACACCACCTACATGCAAAAGTACCTGAAGCTCACGGTGCAGTTGACGAGCGAACAGACGACTTTGGTGACAGCGGGTTCGCTGTTGTTCGCGATGTGTCTGCAACCGATCTACGGGGCTTTGTCGGATGTCATCGGGCGCAAGTGGTTGTTGATTGGGTTCGGTGTGGCAGGAACCTTGTTCACGATCCCGTTGTTGACGGCGCTGCAGACCGCCTCCAGTGCACTCGAGGCTTTTTTCTTGATTGCCTTGGCTTGGATCATCGTTTCGGGCTACACCTCCATCAACGCCGTCGTGAAAGCCGAATTGTTTCCTACCACGGTACGAGCGACGGGAGTCGCGCTGCCGTATGCATTGACGGTCTCGTTATTTGGCGGAACGGCTGAGCCGGTGGCTCTTTGGTTTAAATCTATCGGTCAGGAACAGTGGTTCTACTACTACTTGACCATGTGTATTGCGACATCACTTTTGGTATACGTGTTCATGCGGGACACACGACGAGAGTCGGCGATGAATCGTCACGAATAATTATCCGGGGAACAGGAGCAGAGGGAAACTATGAATAAATCAATTAAAACTGTCAGCGTCGCTGACACGGTCCGACAAATTGTCGGCTCGCGACAGCGCGTCGGCATGGCATGGGGCAGTGGTGCCATGGCGCTCGTCGCTTCGATAGCGCTGACGTCGGCGCCCGTCGTAGCGCAGGAGGCCGCTGTTGCCGATTCGCTCGATGAAGTCGTCGTTACCGGTACGCGTATCGAGCGCGCCGGCTTCGAAGCGCCGACGCCGTTGACGGTGATCGGTATCGAGGAATTGAAGGCGGCGCCGGTATCGAACCTGGCCGAGTTCGTGAATACCTTGCCGTCGGTCGTTGGCAGTGCGACGCCGCAGAACTCCAACACGAGCATCAGTGCGGGTACGGCTGGCGTCAATGCGCTCAACCTGCGTGGTCTTGGCACGGTGCGTACGCTCGTGCTGGTCGATGGTCAGCGCTCGGTCGGATCGATCCTCACCGGCGTGGTCGACGTCAACAACATTCCGCAATCCTTGGTGCAGCGCGTTGAAGTGGTCACAGGCGGTGCCTCGGCGGCCTACGGATCCGACGCTGTCTCGGGTGTCGTCAACTTCATCCTCGACAAGGAATACACCGGCTTCAAGGGTGAGTTCGATGCCAACGAGTCCGGCGAGGGTGACAACCAATCGACCCGCGGCTCATTGACCTTCGGTACGCCGTTCGCGGGTGATCGTGGTCACTTCATCGCCAACGTCGAGGCCATCGATGACGATGGTGTAATGGGTGTGCCGCGCGACTGGAACCAGAACGGTTGGTACACGGTACCGAACCCAGCCTATACGGCGACCAATGGGCAGCCGGAGTACCTCGTCACGCCGAATGCAGCGTTGATGCAGGCCTCTGCCGGTGGCTTGATCACGAACACCGTACTACGTGGTACGGCCTTCGGCGTGGGCGGTGCGCCGTATCAATTCAACTACGGTGCGTTTAAGCCAGCGGCCAGTGCAACCACGCCGCAGACCGCAGGCCCCTGGATGGTGGGTGGTGGTTGGCAGGATAACCAATTCAATAGCGCCCAATCTTTGAAGGCCGAGGAAAAACGCAATGGCGTCTTTGCGCGTTTGAGCTTCGATCTGACCGATAACACAACGGCCTTCCTGCAGGCCTCGCGCAATACGACCAAGACCAACAACATCACGGGCTACCAGTTCAACCAGGCGAACGTCGTTATCCGGTCTGACAATGCGTTCATTCCGGCTTCGGTCAGGGCGGCGTTGCAAGCGAACAATATCGCCAGCTTCACCATGGGTACGATGAACGCCGATTTGCCGCTGCGCTTGGCGGTGAATGATCGTACCGTTCAGCGCTTCGTTGCCGGTCTCGACGGTAAGGTCAGCCTGTTTGGTTCGGACTGGCGCTGGAATGCCTACTATCAGCAGGGTGAATCCGAATCGCTCGAAATGGCGAAGGACATCACCAACAACGCGCGACTGGCGCTTGCGCAAGATGCCGTGTTTCGTCCGGGCACCACTCAGATCGTGTGCCGCTCGACGCTAACGGATCCGGGCAACGGCTGTGTGCCGTTGAATCGCATGGGTGTCGGCGTGGTTACCAACGACGCGTTGGCGTACGTTCTCGGCAACCCGCAACGCGAGCAGACACTCGAGCAGCGTGTGGCTGCCATCTCGATCAACGGCGAGCCGTTCTCGGTTGCAGCGGGCCCTGTCTCGCTCGCCACCGGTGTCGAGTGGCGTGAGGAGGAGGTCAGCGGCTTCGTCGACCCGATCTACCGCTCCGGCTGGTTCGTCGGTAACTATCTGCCGAACTTCG
>CAIVYV010000372.1 GCA_903910215.1 uncultured Pseudomonadota bacterium | reverse complement strand
TTAAGCCCTACTTTCCGAGGATAAAAGCATGCCCTCTTTCGACGTCGTCTCGGAAATCGATCGTCACGAGCTCGCCAACGCCATCGATCAGGCCAACCGCGAACTGTCACAGCGCTTCGACTTCAAAGACACCGGGTGTAAGTACGAATTCAAGGAAAAGGAATTCGTCGTGCAGATGAAGGCGCAGGTAGAATTTCAACTCAAGCAAATGCTGGACATTCTCAAGTTGAAACTCACCAAGCGAGGCATCGACGTCTCGTGTATCGACTTGAAAGATGCGCAGACGAATCTGGCCGAAGCAAGGCAAGATGTGGCACTGCGCCACGGCATTGATCAGGAATGCGGCAAGAAGATCGTCAAGCTGCTCAAAGAGTCGAAACTGAAGGTGCAAGGCGCGATCCACGGCGAGAAGGTTCGCGTCACAGGTAAACAGCGCGATGACCTGCAGGATGCCATCGCCTTGCTCCGCAAGCAGGAATTCGATCGGCCGCTGTCGTTCGACAACTTCAGGGACTGACGTCGACCGCTGGCACTACGGAGTCAGTGCTTCGAATCGAGTTGATCCAGTAGATGGCGAAAATCCCCTAGGATTCGCAGCGCCTCGGGCGTCACGCTGACGAGCTTCTCGCGTCCGTCACTGCTCTTGCCACCCTCTACCTTCAGCAGCGCCAATGTCGAGAGGCGATGTACCAGCTTTTTGCATGCGCTCTCGCCGCCAAAACCGTATAAGCGGAACAGCAAGACCAGATCACCTACCGTCAACGGACCGTGTCTCGCAGCCAAGAGCAAAGCTGGAACGGGCACGACATTCTTCAGCGGTTGTGGGAAGGGTGCCTTCCGCATTGTCGAACCATGGTGAAAAAACCCGGCGTATTCTCACACCATCGACACCCCTATCAGTACAAAGAAATCGCCCTTTCTTTTCAAGAAAAAGTAGATATGAAAAATCGGTTCTTTTTCAGGATCGATTTCGGTTCCAGTAGAAGTACAGCGGAACACCGAGCAGGATCACTCCAATTCCGAGCAGTGCCTGTTTCGGCGTGGCGACGAGGGCGCTGATCAACAACGCTGCTGAAACGAGCACGAACACAATCGGGGTAAACGGATATCCCCAAGTCTTGAACGGGCGCGGCAGATCCGGCTCGGTGCGTCGGAACAGGATGACCGCGGCGGCACTCAAGGCATAGAAAAGACAGGAGGCGAATACCACCGAATCGGTCAGGGTGTCGTAAGTGCCCGAGAGCGTGAGCACGCTCGCCCACCCGGCTTGAGCGAGCACCGCATTGACGGGCACCCGAGTGCGCTCGGATACCTTAGCCAAGGGCTTGAAGAACATCCCATCGCTCGCCATCGCGTAAGGCACGCGCGAATTGGCGAGCACTGATGCGTGCAACGACCCCAAGGACGAGAGCATCAGTGCGGCAGCCATGAAGGTCACGGCGGCGGGCCCGGCGAACGTCTTCAGCACCTCGGTGGCGACGGAGGACGTCGCCGAAACGCTCGCGATCTCCTGTGGCGAGAGAACGTAGAAGTAAGCTGCGTTGACGCCAACGTAGAGCGCGATCACGAGTAGCGTTCCCCAGATGAACATGCGTGGCAAATTGCGCTGTGGATCTTTCACCTCACCACAAAGCGGCGCGACGTTATTCCAGCCGTCGTACGCCCACAAGGCACCGAGCATGGCAGCACCGATACCAGCGATACCGCCCATTGCACTCGCTTGCACGCCTTCACAACTACCACCGCTCGCTGAACCGGAAAGATGCGACAGATCACCCTGACCGAACATGAACGCACCGATACCGACGGCGAGCACGGTCAGCACTTTCATCACCGTGAGCACCGTCGCGGCACTGCCTGTGGTGGAGACGGAAGCGCAGTTGAACAACGTGACAAGCCACAATGCCGACAGCGCTACTACGGTGAGTCCCGTAAAAGAAATACCGTCACCGAGAGGTAGCGTCAGCCATGCTTGATCGAGCACTCCGCCGAGCGCCGCGTTCATGAAGATGGCAAAACCTACGGCAAGTGCTGCCTGAGAGCCGGTCTTCATAATCGCGAAGACGGTCCAGCCATAGAGAAAACTCGTCGGCTTGCCATAGGCGCGTCGCAGAAAGACGTAGTCACCACCCGCCGCCGGCATCATCGAAGCTAGTTCGGCGTAGCAGAATGCACCGAGCAGCGACAACAGACCGGCCGCAAGCCACACGGCCATGACGATCATTGGATCGTCGACGTTGCAGGTCATGACCCGCGTCTTGAGAAAGACACCGGTGCCAATGACGTTGGCTACGTTGACGGCAATGCCCGCCCACAATCCCAAACCGCGATTGAGCCCAGACATGGCGAGTTAAAACCGCAAACCGAACTTGGTTGATGCTCCGAGCGCATCGCCAGTCTTGTCGACCTCGATAGAAAGACTGCCGATGACGAGCCCGAACTGCAGTCCGGCGAAAATCCGATCCAGCGTCGGCGACAACGTCTGCAATGTGGCAGCTGCTGTCGAATTCGGCGTGACATCTCCCCACACGCGGCCGATGCCCGCATAAGGAGTGAACGCGAACAAGCCCTTGGAGACGACGAGTTCGACACTGCGCGTTTCAAGTGCCAGTTGCTCGACACCGGACAGCCGCGTGATGCCTCCGCGCACAGCAACCGCAGGCAACACCGGGTTGCCGGCCATCAGTGCGTACTGCACCTGGCCGCCGTAGACCAAAATATTGCTACCCGGTACCGCTGCGACGAACGCACCGAGATCGACATCGAACGGCAGACCCTTCGATAGTGACACCTTCGGGATGGGCAAATACTCAGTGGTACTTCCCGTGGCGACACCCCAAGATTCTGCATTCTCGAGTCGAACCAGTGACACGCCGAGCCCTAGGTCGAAGCCGAGTACGCCGAGTGGCTCTGCGGATGAGCTCGACTTGTAACTGAGAGCCGCCACGAGATCGTCGGCAAACGACTCGAACTGACTCGGCGAAAGCCGATCGATGGCATCGATATCGTCGGCTTGAGCCAGTGCACTCGTCGCTACGATCAGTAATGTCGCGAAGATGAGGCGTAGTGTGTTCATCGACGCAGCGCTCCTTTGCGCATGGGTTTCAGTTGCTCGCAAAGAGCCGGCACGGCATCGATGGCCGTGGGCCCCATACGGGTGAGGCGAATATCGACGAAATTAATCACCTGCCGCGCAGCTACCGCCGTCACCGCCGGAAACTGGCTCCAGCGCTCACGCCAATCGCGCGAAGTAATGGGCGGTGCACCCATCAGGATCACATCTGGATTGCGCTTCTTGATTTCTTCGAACTCGACGATCGGTGCCGGAAAGTCGATATCATCGAAGATATTACGTGCACCGCAACGCAAGATTGCATCGTTCATCAGATGTCGGCTGCCCACTGTATAGAGTGGCACGTCCCACATCATGAAGAACAGTTCGGGAGCCGCCGCAGTCACCTTGGCGACCGGTCGTTTTGGTAGCGCAGCGATGCGCCCCTCAATTTGTTTTGCCGTCACCTCTGCCACCGACTCAGTGCCAGCCAGTTGACCGAGTCTTCTGATCGAGCGTGGCATGTCGTCGAAATTTCGCAAGCTCACCTGATAAATCGGCAAGCGCAATTTTTGCAGGCTCTCGAGTACGAGCTCGTGGGTCATGTCACGCCAGATCACGATCATATCCGGCTTGAGCGCTTTCAATCGCTCATATTTGAGCGCATTAGCATCGCCCAGTCGCTCTATTTTCTTAGCAGCCTCCGGAGCATCGGCACCGATGACAGTGCCGACAACTCGATCTCCCGCGCCCGCTGCAAAGAGAAGCTCTGTCGCACCGGGCGACAGACTCACGATGCGAACTGGCTTTTTAGCCAAAGAAATCGTTTTGCCAGCGTCATCAGTGATCGTGATCGCAGGCGTTTGCGCAAAACCGGCAGTCGCGATTAGCCCGACCACCAATGTCATCCAGCGTAGAAGCAACTTCATCGCAATGACCTCGTTTTGTTGCTTGCCGCACATTCAGCACAGCCGCCCTGATCGACACGTCGTGCAAGCCAAGTCACGCGCCCACCGCAGCGAGTCGCTACCCACTCTCGAACCACTCTCGGTGCGAGCGACCAAAATACATATAAAGCGGCAACGCTGACAGCTAAGATCACGACGAGGTTCTGCCACATGCGACTCAAGCTCCCATCAAAATCAGCGTGAGACGATACGTTACGAATGCGGCCAAGTAAGCCAGTGCGAACAGATAGACCGCCATCGTCAACGGATGACGCCAACCGCCCGTCTCGCGCTTGACCACAGCCAAGGTGGCAAGACACTGCGGTGCAAACACGTACCAGGCCAACAACGCCAGCGCCGTCGCCAAGCTCCACTCGGTCGAGATCGTGGTGGCGAGCGCACCGGTGACCGCCTCTTCGCTACCGGAGAGAGCATAGACCGTGCCGAGAGCACCGACGGCGATTTCGCGCGCAGCCAAACCAGGTACGAGCGCGATCGCGATCTGCCAGTTGAAGCCAATGGGTTCGAGCACTACTGCGAGCGCCTTGCCGATTTGACCGGCAAAACTGTATTCGATCGCCGGCGCCGTAGCTCCCAATGGTGGCGCCGGATACGTCGATAGAAACCACAACAGAACGACCATGGCGAGAATGATGCCGCCGACCCGCTCGAGAAATATGCGCGTTCGGTCATAGAGACCCACGAGTAAATTCAGTGGGTTTGGCCATTGGTAGTCCGGCAGTTCCAGCATCAGCAGGTGTTGGTCGCTCGCCCCTTGCCAACGCTTGATCACGTAAGCAACAAGCAGCGCAGAGATAATGCCGGCGAAATACAGACCAAACAGCACTAGACCCTGCAGATTGAAGATGCCGACCGCGCGATTAGGGATGAACGCCGCGATCAAAAGAGCATAAACCGGCAAGCGCGCCGAACAGGTCATCAAAGGCGCAACCATGATCGTTGCGATGCGATCGCGAATACTCGGAATGGTGCGAGTCGCCATGATCCCGGGAATCGCGCAAGCAAACGACGAGAGCAGTGGAATGAAGGCTCGACCGGATAGGCCCACGCTACCCATGAGTCGATCGAGCAGATAGGCCGCGCGTGGCAGGTACCCGCTGTCCTCGAGTACGAGGATGAAAGCAAACAGGATCAGGATCTGCGGCAAGAAGACCACAACGCTGCCTATGCCGGCTATGACGCCATCGATGAGCAAACTGCGCAAAGCCCCATCAGGCAGCTGCGTTGCCAGTAACTCACCTAGTCTCGCGACGCCGGCATCGATCATGTCCATCGGCAAGCTTGCCCAGCTGAATACCGCTTGAAACACGAGAAACAGGATGACTGCCAACGACAACATCCCAAAGA
>CAIVYV010000371.1 GCA_903910215.1 uncultured Pseudomonadota bacterium | reverse complement strand
TCCACGCGGCGAAGTAGCCGTGCCCCCGCCCGCCACCGTCGTTCCCTTTGACCCGCCTGCTCGAGCACCGGCGCCCGCACCGGCTGGCGACCTGCCCGATGAGCCGCCCGAGCGGTTCCCGCTGGCGTTCTCTCCGCTCGAGCTGCGGCCAGTCTGGAAGGTGCGCGAACTGGGCACCGACGGCAAGACCGGCGGACGCACGAAGGTCTATTACGCCGACGCCGTCGGCGTGGTGACCAAACTGACCGAGGGCGGCGGCCCCAAGTCGCCGACCAGCGTCATCCTGTGGAGCGACCCCAACCGGACCAGGTTCAGCACGTTCCGCCGGTGGACGATTCCCGAGGGCATGGGCAGCATCGTGCGACTTAAGGGCGTGACGCGCATCGAGAAGATGGACGCCGTCTACTGGAACTTTGAGACCGTCGAGGCATACAAGCCTGACCAAGACACGGGGGTGGACATTGACATCCCATTCTGAGCACTACACCTGGACGGGCAACTGGGAGTACCTGCGGCGGTGCTTCCCCAGCCTCGAGCGCGCACCCCAGCCGGTGCATGACGGATTCCACGAACGGTTCTCGAAGCTGCGCCAAGACCTTGTGCGCGAGTCGATCCAACGTGCCCGCCAGTCGCGCCAGGGCAACGCCCTGACCGTCGAGCAGCTCGGGACGATCTACGGGGCACTGGTGCCCCGGTACGACACCACGCAGCCCAGCATGGCCTGCCGGATCATCGCCCACTGGGTGATGTACCCGCGCAGGGCAGGGGCGGCGTTCGGCCCGTACGCCACGCTCGCCGAAGCCAAGTCGGTCCACCGTGACCGCCCTGGCACCGTCATCAAGGCGCAGTGGGTCAAGCCCGGCGACGGGGCGTGGTTCGAGGAGATCGACGAGGGGCGACCGCTCGACGCAGAGTCGATGCGCGAACTGCGGGTCATGATCGAGGCAGTCGATGCTCAGTGGCAGAACCACAAGGACCGCACGATCTACAGTCGTTTCATCGAGGAAGCATCGCGTCGGTTGGCTGCGCTCCCCTCCCCAGACCCCTCCCCTCAGGGGGCGACAGCGGCGGGAGCTAGCGGAGCGTCTAGCGGAGTCGCTGCGACTCGCTCGCTGTCGTACCCCCCCGAAGGGGGGTTTGTCAACCCCCCCCAAGGCATCAATCGTCACGGATTTGCGAGGCACGGGCTATCGCCCGGCCTGATCGATCAGATCGAACAAGCAGTGCGAGCGGACGAGTCGCGCCTCGTGGGCGCTCCCGCCGCCGCATGGGAGGAAGACGATGCAAACCAATGACATCGTGGCGCGGCTGCGCGACATTGATTGCAACCGTGGCGATCTTCACGAAGCCGCCGACGAGATCGAACGGCTGCGCGCCGAGCGCGACAAGGCGAGGAGGGCGTGGTGCCTGTATTTGGCAGCAAACGCCGGGCTTCAAAAGGAGCAGGTTGCGAACATGAACGGATGGGACTGCTTCAAGGAGAACACCGATGGCACCTGAAACGTCCGATCAAGCCCAAGCCGACACCCTCGCCAGGGCCATGATGCTGATGATCGATCGAGCAGCCGAAACGCGCAAGCGTGTCGAGGTGCTCGAGAGCGAACTGAAAGCCATGGCCGTCGAGAACCAGCGGCTACGGGCCAAATGCCACCGATACGAGATAGCCGACATCGAGCGTCGGCGGTACGAGGAGGAAGGCTAATGGGCCGAGCACAACGCGCCAAAGGCGCTCGCGGCGAACTCGAGGCGGCTGAGAAGCTGCGCCAGCACCTGGGCATCGCTGCCCAGCGGTCGGCGCGCAACGGCGTCGACGGTGCCAGCGACCTGGACACCTCAATGACGTTCTGGAAGTGGGAGGTCAAGCGCTACGCCCGCCTGGGCGTCGAGTCGATTATGCAGCGGGCAGAACTCGACCAGGCGACCAGCGCGGTCAGGCTCGACCACACT
>CAIVYV010000370.1 GCA_903910215.1 uncultured Pseudomonadota bacterium | reverse complement strand
TGCTCGCCGAGCGCTTCCTCGAATATTTTGACGGCATGTCGATCGGTTCGAACGACATGACCCAGTTGACGCTTGGTGTCGATCGCGACTCAGGCATCGTCGCCAATCACTTCGACGAGCGGGATGAGGCCGTGAAGGCGATGCTGTCGATGGCGATCACCGCCTGCCGCAACGCCGGCAAATACGTCGGTATTTGCGGACAGGGGCCATCGGATCATCCGGATCTCGCCCGTTGGCTAGTCGCTCAGGGCATCGAGAGCATCTCGCTCAACCCGGATACCGTCGTCGAGACCTGGTTAATGCTCGCTCAGGACTCAGCTCGCGCGAGCTGAGCGCTCGCCGGAGAGGAACGGACACACCGACAGGTCGACATTGCCGCCAGAGACGATCACGCCGATCGTTTCGTTAGGTTTACCTAAGCGGCCATCGAGAATCGCGGCGAGCACGACGGCCGACGACGGCTCGATCAACAGACGAAAATCTTCCAGTGCAATACGCATGGCCTGCACGATCGCCGCCTCCTCGACCGTGAGGACGTCATCTACGTGACGCTTGAAGATCTCGAATGGCAGCACGCCGAGGGATCCACGCAGACCATCGGCTATCGTCGGCGGTGAACCGCTCATGCCAACGCGGATACCGGTGTGAAAAGATCGTGCCGCATCGTCGGCTTCTTTGGGCTCTACACCGATCACACGACAGCTCGGCACCAAGCCGCGCGCAGCCAACGCGGTTCCTGACAGCAGACCACCACCACCGACCGGCGTCGAAATGACGTCGACCTTCGGATGCGTGCTCAATAGCTCGAGTGCAGCTGTGCCCTGGCCCGCTATCACCCGCGGGTCGTCGAAGGGGTGCACGACAGCAGCACCAGTCTGCGCCACGATCTCCGCGAGCGCTGCCTCGCGAGGCGCAAGGCCAGGCTCGCAGTGACGCAAGGTCGCGCCTTCGGCAGTGATGTTGGCGAGCTTCACGGGTGAAGCATCGTTCGGCGTGACGACCATGCAGCGCCAACCGAGTTCACGCGCTGCGCGCGCGAGGGCGGCACCATGATTGCCCGAGGAGTGCGTTGCTACGATGCGCGAACTCGAGGGATCTGCTGCAGCGGCCGCCTCGAGCTGCAACAGCGTATTGAGCGCACCGCGGAATTTGAAGGCACCGATGTGCTGCAGGTTCTCGCATTTGAGCAGCACCTTGCGACCCACTCGCGCGTCGAATCGCTCGGAGGACATCACCGGCGTGTGAATCACCCTGCCTTCTAGACGCCCCGCCGCGGCGACCACATCGGCAAACCCCGGCAACATCAACAGGCTCCTCGCATTCCCGGAACGAACCACTGCTCGCGGTAGTAGGCAAGCTCTCGTACCGACTCGCGAATGTCATCGAGCGCGAGGTGCGTCCCCTCCTTGCTGAACTTGGCTGCGACCTCGGGAGCCCAGCGTTTAGCTAATTCCTTGAGCGTACTCACGTCGAGATTACGATAGTGAAAGAACGCTTCGAGCTGCGGCATCAAGCGCGCCATGAAACGGCGATCCTGACAGATACTGTTGCCACACATCGGCGATGCGCCGGCCTCGACGTGCTGCGCCAGAAACTCAAGCGTCCCGCGTTCGGCCTCGGCGGTACTCGTGCGACTCGCTCGAACCCTAGCGAGCAAACCTGACGACCCGTGTTGCCGCTGGTTCCACTCGTCCATTTTTGCCAATGTCGCTTCATCTTGATGGATGGCGTAAACCGGCCCCTCTGCGATCAATCGTAAGGAAGAATCGGTGACCAGTGTGGCGATCTCGATGATCGAGTCAGACTCCGGCTTCAAACCGGTCATCTCGAGATCGATCCAGATGAGAGCATCGCGAGTAGGCATGGGTGAGACCTCGCAGCACAGAGCGCTGTTTTGATTGTGGTTCAGTCTAGCAGAGGCTACATTCCCGGCCTTGCCGGCGACGGCCAGAAGAGCGCCCTGTTTGGAATTCGAAGCACAAATCATTGCCGCCTACGGACGACATCTACTGGTTCGCGACGCCGAGGGCGTCAGCCACGAGGCGCGCCCCTTCGGTCGCCGTGTGCAAGCGGTTTGCGGCGATCGAGTCCTCTGCGAGCGTGATGCCCATCACGGTGAAATCCATGTGAAGAGCGTCCTTCCGCGCCGTAGCACCCTTGCCCGCGCTACCTTGCGCGGTACCGCCGAAGCGATCGTCGCGAATCTCGATCTGCTTGTGACGGTCTTCGCGCCCCTGCCAAAGCCTGACCCTTTCATCATCGACCGATACCTCTGCGCAGCAAGCTCAGCCGGCATGTCGGCCTTGGTGCTGCTGAATAAGGCAGATCTGATGGATGCCTCAGACCCGGCGGTCGACGAATGGCAGACATGGCTCGCGGCTTATCGTGCGGCGGGTTACGAGACGCTGGTCGTGAGTAGCCACTCTCGTCAACACCTAGATGCGCTGCGTGCGCTACTCGCGCATCGCACGAGTGCCTTCGTCGGGCAATCCGGTGTGGGCAAATCTTCGCTGATTGCCGCACTCGCGCCTGAAACCGACATCGCAACCGGCGCGCTCGACAAAACAGAAGAAGGTCGGCACACCACCACCGCGTCTCGCCTATTCGATTTGCCCGAGGGTGGCGCCCTCATCGACTCGCCCGGCGTGCGTGACTACGCCCCGGCAATCGATGGCCTCGAGCCACATAGCCTAGGTTTTCCGGAAGTGGATCAACTCGCCACCGGATGCAAGTTCCTCGACTGTCGTCACTTGCGCGAACCCGGTTGCGCCGTACGGCTCGCCGCAGAGGAGCAGCGACTCGATGCGCGCCGTTACGAGAGTTATCGACGACTACGCCGAATACGTGACGAGTTGATCCAAGCGCAAGGACCCGGCAAACGCGGCTGAGTCGACACAGCGGCTGCAGCGATCACCGTTGTACTCACAAACTAGAGCAGCGACTGCCGCCCTGCCAGCGCGTGCGCGAGAGTGCCGCCATCGATGTATTCGAGCTCGCCACCGATCGGTACGCCGTGCGCGATGCGCGTGGCTTTCAAGCCCCTTTGCCGAACGAGCTCGGAGAGAAAATGGGCAGTCGCCTCTCCTTCGACGGTCGGGTTGGTCGCGAGGATGACCTCGGCGATCTCACCCTCTTCGAGACTCGCTTCGAACTCGCGGATGCCGAGCTGTTCAGGCCCGATGCCATCGAGCGGCGACAAATGCCCCATCAAGACGAAATAGCGCCCACGATAGCCGCCGGACTGCTCGATGGCGACGACATCCGCCGGGGATTCGACGACGCACATCAAACTGGCATCGCGCTGCGGCGTGCTGCAAATGAAGCAAAATTCTGACTCGGTCAGCATGCGGCAGCGCCGACATCGTCCGACTTTCTCGAGAGCCGCCTCGAGCGACGCCGTCAAAGCCCTCGCGCCGTCACGCCCATCCTGCAAGAGATGAAATGCCATGCGTTGCGCACTTTTTGGGCCTACACCGGGCAGGACACGCAAAGCATCGATCAAGCGCGCAAGCGCCGGCGTATGTTTCATCGAAATCTTAGAACGGCAACTTCATGCCAGGGGGCAACCGCAACCCCGACATCAGCGAAGACATCCGCTGCTGCGACTCGCTCTCGACACGCCGAACGGCATCGTTGATCGCCGCTGCCACCAGATCTTCGAGCATTTCGCGATCTTCACCAATGACCGCCGGCTCAATCTGCACGCGCTTCACTTCATGCTTACCCGTCATGGTGACTTTCACCATACCCGCACCCGATTCACCCGTGACCTCGAGTTGCGCGATCTCTTCCTGCGCTTTCTGCATGTTGCGCTGCAGCGCTTCAGCCTGCTTCATCATGTTGCCGAAATTCGCCATCTCGTCGTCCTCAGTTGGGTTTCACCGAATCTGTTTTGACCGTCGCCCCGAAGCGTTCTTTGAAGCCCCGTACCGTCGGGTCCTCATCAATTGATTGACGAGCCGTTGACAGGGTTGCCTCGACTTCACGCTGCTCGGCGCGTGCTGGCGTATCCACCGTCGACTGCGCGAGCTCGATCTCGACTTTCACGTTCTCACCGAGATGCTTCGCAAGAGCCTGCGAAAGCTTGTCGACGAGCGCTGCGGTTTTAAGCAAGCTCTGCGCAGGGTCAAGCGCGAGGCGCACAAGAGCGCCCTCCCGCCCGATCAACGCGCAATGCGCGGCGAGCTGACGAGCGGCGCCGCCAAGCTCGAGTGCGGCCAGAGTCTCCGGCCATGAACCGAGTTCGCCGCGCGCCGCTGGCTGCGCCGAGGCAACGCTAACTGAAGTGGCAGAACGAGTAGCAGATCGTGTCGAGCCGGAACTGACGCCCGAGCTGGCGCCAGCGCTACCGCCCACAGGCGCCACCCCACGTCCACCCTCACCCGACACCGGACGGAACGCCAAGATGCGCAGCAAGGTCATCTCGAAGCCGCTACGCGGATCGGGTGCCCAAGCCAAATCACGCCGACCGAGAATGACGGTCTGATAATGCAGTTGGACGTCTTCTGGTGGAATGGCCGCCGCCAGATCCGCCAGCAAACTTTCAGGATGCAGCTCGTCGCCTTCGTAGGTAGGCAAAGCCTGCTTCATCGCCACCTGCACGAGCAGGCCCGCGATCTCATCGAGCATATCGGCGTAATCCGGCGCCCACTCTTCGAGCGAGCGAGCAAAGGCGAGCACCGCCTGCGTATCGCCGCTGCCGATCAGCTTCACGAGCTGCTCGACTTGCTTGCGATCGACGGTGGCCAACATGGATCGAGCGGCCTCTTCGGACGCGCGACCGCCACCGAAAGCCAGTAATTGGTCAAGCAGCGACAAGCCATCTCGCATGCTGCCATCGGCGGCCTCGGCAAGCAGGCGAATACCGGGCGCCTCGTAACCGAGATTTTCGGCATCGAGGATGAACTTCATACGTTGCGCGATCAAAGAAACCGGCAAACGTTTTAGATTGAACTGAAGGCAGCGTGACAACACCGTGACAGGCAACTTCTGCGGGTCGGTGGTCGCGAGCAAAAATTTAACGTGCGGTGGCGGCTCCTCGAGCGTCTTCAACAGAGCATTGAAGGAGTTGTTCGAGAGCATGTGCACTTCGTCGATGAGATAGACCTTGTACCGCCCACGCGTCGGCGCGTACTGCACGTTCTCGAGCAGTTCGCGCGTGTCTTCGACTTTGGTGCGTGAGGCGGCGTCGACTTCGATCAGATCGACGAAGCGCCCTTCGTCGATCTCGCGACAGGTTGCGCAGGTGCCGCAGGGCGTCGGCGTCATCCCGGTGTCGCAGTTGAGGCACTTGGCGAGGATGCGAGCGATCGTCGTCTTGCCCACACCACGCGTTCCCGTGAAGAGAAATGCGTGGTGCACTCGCTGCGTCGCGAGCGCATTCGAGAGCGCCTGCAGAACGTGCTCCTGCCCGGTCAACTCATCGAAGCGTTTCGGTCGCCACTTACGGGCAAGCGCGGTGTAACTCATGGACTGGACCGTTCAGACAAACCGAGGGAGGCGGCCCGCACCAGCTGGACTCCGGCACCCGACATCACCGCGACCGTTGCTCCCTTCCGGGCCTGGCGGGGTTAACGGTTGGTCGTCGCGGAGGAACCGATGCGGGACGCCATGGAACTGGCGGAGAGGGTGGGATTCGAACCCACGAACACCTTGCGATGTTACTTGACTTCCAATCAAGCGCCTTCGACCACTCGGCCACCTCTCCCAAACGGGCGCGATGATACCAAGGCCTAGGGCTGACGGGGTGCCGGGGGCGTGAATTTCGGCGGGGTGTCGAGGCAGGGAGAGTCCACAGGTCGTGGCGCCTCCGGGGTCTCGAGGGCCGGGATCTTGAGCGCCGCACGGGTGTCAGGCATGTCTTTGCCTGCCGGAACTCGCAGCGGCGCATTGTCGACGGCACCCGCGAAATCTTCAGGCTTAGCACAGGTCGTCTGAAAAGGGTTGATCGCCGCACAACCCTGCAATGCCACGAGCACCAGCAAAGCTGCGATAGGTCGGATACCGGTCGTTGAGATCCCGTTCATGACGTCATTGTAGGCGCTAGCGGGAGCCCAGCGCGAGCGATCGCTGCCTCAACCCTCGAGCGCATCGACGGCGAGAGCGAAAGCAAGGGCAAGCGAATACCTCCGCCAATCAAGCCCATGCGCTCGAGTGCCCACTTTACCGGGATCGGATTCGGCTCACAGAAAAGCTCGGCATGCAGCCCAGCGAGCGTCGCATCGATCGCACGTGCACCTGAGGCATCCCCTGCCCGAGCCAGCGCGATCATTCGAGCCATCGCCTGCGGCGCGACGTTGGCTGTGACCGACACGACGCCTTGCGCACCCGCCAGAATGGCCGAACACGCGGTGGGATCGTCCCCCGAGAGAATGGTCAGCGTCGGCGCAACTTGGCAGAGCCTCTCGATGCGCGCGATATCTGCAACGGCCTCTTTGATCGCGACGATGCGTGGCACCTCGGCAAGCCGAGCGACCGTCTCGGGCTGCATATCGACACCCGTGCGACCCGGTACGTTGTAGAGCATGACCGGAACCGTCGATGCCTCAGCGACGGCAACGTAGTGACGGAATAAACCCTCTTGCGTCGGCTTGACGTAGGCCGGCGTCACGACGAGCAAGCCGTCCACGCCCAGCTCCGACAGCCAGCGTGTACGTCCTACCGTAACCGCGGTGCTGCTGACACCCGCGCCAGCGAGGATGCGCACTCGTCCGCGGACGACACGCTGCGCTGCCGTCACAAGCTCGCGTAATTCATCATCGGTGATCGTCGCCGATTCGCCCGTCGTGCCACCGACGATGATTGCGTCGGTGTCGTGAGTCTGGTGGTAATCGAGCAAGCGATCCCACGCGGCAAAATCGATCGAACCATCGGCACGCATCGGCGTGACGATCGCAACGGAACTGCCTGCAAACAAGCCGGCGGACATGGGTGTACCGAGGGAGTGGTGAGAGCCCGCGATGTTACGAGTCGCGAACCAAACGGTGCAACCGGGTCGCGGTCACGTCTGCGAATCGCTACACTTCGTACGACATGAAGCAACACATCGCCATCTCGGCCATCGGGCCGGATCGAACGGGCCTCGTCCACGATCTCACCAAAGTCATCAGCGATTGTGGTGGCAACATCAGCGAGAGCCGGATGGCCAGCCTTGGCAGCGAGTTTGCGATGGTGGCCCTCGTCGGTGGCAATTGGCATTCCCTCGCGAAACTCGAGTCCGAGCTCGCTCGCTTCGCCACCGAATCGGGAATCACGCTGCACTTGCAGCGCACCGAGCCGAGAGCCGCGCGAACGGAATATCTCCCCTACTCCATCGATGCCGTCTGCCTCGACCAGACCGGTATCGTCTCGGCCCTCTCGGGTTTCTGCGCCCAGCGTGGCATCGATATCGCCGAGGTCGCCACGCGCACCTATCCCGCGGCCCACACCGGCGCGCTGATGTTCTCGGTGCAGATGATCGTCAACGTACCGAGCAAACTGCACCTGGCGCACCTGCGCGAGGAGTTCATGGAGTTTTGCGACTCCCGTAACCTGGATGCCATCCTCGAACCCGTAAAATCCTGATCGAAGCCACACCCTGGAGTGCTCATGACCAAGACTGCCACCGGCAAAGTCGTCATCGGTAAGAAAGTCCCGGATTTCAAAGCCGTCACCACAGATGGCAATGAATGGCGCTTGAAGGAGGCAGCAGGATCCAACGTGGTGTTGTTCTTCTACCCGAAGGACATGACGCCAGGTTGCACGATCGAAGCGCAGGAGTTCCGCGACCTGCAGGCGCAGTTTCGTCGCGCCAATACCCAAGTCGTCGGCGTCTCGCGTGACAGTTGCACCTCGCACCATAAGTTTCGTACCAAGGAAAAGCTGAACTACGAACTGCTCTCCGACGAAGAAGAGTCGCTGTGCCAGCTCTTCGATGTCATCCGCGAAAAGAATATGTACGGCAAGAAGGTCTTCGGTATCGAGCGCAGCACGTTCCTGATCGACTCCGAAGGAAAACTCGCCGCCGAGTGGCGCAAGGTAAAAGCCGAAGGCCACGCCCAAGTAGTGCTCGCTGCGGCGAAAGCGCTTTGACCCGCGCGACAACGAAGCGCCGGCGCAGCACTCGCGAGCGCCGACTCTTCGTACTCGACACCAACGTGCTGATGCACGACCCGGCGGCGATCTTCCGCTTCGAAGAGCACGACATCTACCTGCCGATGGTGGTGCTCGAAGAGCTCGACGCCCACAAGAAAGGCATGTCGGAGGCCTCGCGCAACGTCCGTCAGGTCAGCCGCTTCCTCGACGATCTCATGCGCGATGCGACTCGCGAACAGATCGAAAGTGGCCTGCCCCTGCCGAATCACATGTCGGGCAACCACGGCAAGAAGCCGAGCAGCGGCAGACTGTTCTTCCAGACCCAGCAGCTCAGCATTCAGCTGCCCGAGAATTTGCCCGGCCAAGGCAACGACAATGCCATTCTCGCGCAAACCTTGGCACTGCAAGCCTTGCATGCCGATGCGCGCGTCGTGCTGGTATCCAAAGATATCAATCTGCGTATCAAGGCAGCCGTCGTCGGCGTTCACGCTGAAGACTATTTCAGTGATCGCGCCATCGAAGATGCCGATGTGCTCTCGCCGGGACACGAGGCCTTGCCCGCCGACTTTTGGGAGCGGCACGGCAAGAATATGCGCTCTTGGAAAGAAGGCACGCGTACTTTCTACGAGATATCGGGACCTGCCGTCGGCAAATGGATCCAAAACCAATTCGTCTACGAGGAGCGCGAAGGCGGCATCGAAGCCATCGTCCGCAAGCTACAAGGCAACACCGCCACGCTCGAAATCGTGCGGGATTTTCGCGGTGACAAACACGGCGTTTGGGGTATCTGCGCGCGCAATCGTGAGCAAAATTTTGCACTCAACTTGCTGATGGATCCCGAGGTCGATTTCGTCTCGATCTTGGGTCCGGCAGGTACCGGCAAGACACTACTCACCTTGGCCGCAGGACTCGTACAAACGCTCGAGCACAATCGATACGCCGAAATCATCATGACGCGCGTGACGATTCCGCTTGGCGAAGACATTGGCTTCTTGCCGGGTACCGAAGAAGAAAAAATGGAACCCTGGATGGGCGCCTTGATGGACAACCTAGAGGTGCTGACCCAGAGCTCCGATGGCGGCAGCTGGGGACGAGCGGCGACGAATGATTTGCTCCGCAATCGCATCAAGATTCGTTCGCTGAATTTCATGCGCGGTCGAACCTTCCTCAATCGCTATGTCATCCTCGATGAAGCGCAGAACCTCACCCCGAAGCAGATGAAGGCATTGGTGACGCGTGCCGGCCCCGGCACGAAGATTGTTTGCCTTGGCAATATCGCGCAGATCGACACGCCTTACCTCACCGAAACCACCTCAGGTCTGACCTTCGTGGTGAGTCGGTTCCAAGGCTGGGGCCACTCGGGGCACGTGACGCTCGTCCGAGGCGAACGTTCGCGCCTGGCTGACTACGCGTCGGAGACACTCTGATCGCGGACGGTCTCGCCGTTGAACTTGAGCCGCTCGGCGTGGTCTAGTTCGAACATGCAGACTCGCTCCTCGGTTTCGGGTCGGCTCAGGACAAGCCTGCGGCCGTGGATGATCTTGGCCCTTACGGCCCTGATCGCGTTGGCGAGCGGCCGAACACCAGCGCAAGGAAACGCGATCGATCTGCCGAATATCGGCTCTGCGGCCAACTCGGCGCTCACGCTCGGGGACGAGTACCGCATCGGCTTGATGGTCGTCCGTGGGCTGCGCGAGCAAGGCCTCATCCTCGAAGACCCTGAAGTCACCGACTACATCCAGAACGTCGGCAGTCGCATCGCATCGCAGGCCACCGATACCGAGCAGCGCTTCCACTTTTTCGTGGTACGCGAGGGCGACATCAATGCCTTCGCCCTCCCCGGCGGCTTCATCGGGGTCAACTATGGCCTGATCACCGCGACGGCCAACGAAGCACAACTCGCGAGTGTGCTCGCGCACGAAATCGCGCACGTCACGCAACGGCATATCGCACGCTCGATACAGGCTCGTGGCCGTCAAGGCATGGCCTCGGCGGCGGCTCTGTTGGCAGCAGTTCTAGTCGGCATGGCGACCGGTTCGAGCGATGCCATTCAGGCCGGCATCGCAATCTCACAGGGCACTGCCGCACAGCAACAGATCAACTTCACGCGCGCCAACGAGTACGAAGCCGATCGTATCGGTATCAGTTTTCTCGTGGCGGCAGGCTACGATCCGAGCGCAATGCCCGATTTCTTTGAGACGCTCGGACGTCGCGCCGGTCTCGCCGGAGCGCAGGTACCGGAATTCCTGCGTACCCACCCGATCACGACCAATCGTATCGCCGAATCGCGTGACCGCGCCTCGCAACTGGTGCCGAAGATCACCCCGGAGAGCCCCTCTTATGGCTTTATCCGCGAGCGCGTTCGAGTTCTCGGTGCGCCCGGCGACAGCGATTTGCGCGCCTACTACGCTGCGCTGACGGATCGTGCGCCACTGAACCCGGCGCAACGCTATGGTCTCGCCTTGGCGCAACTGCGCGCCGGCGAGCGTGAGCAAGCCGCCAGTGCCTTGATCGAATTGTCGGCGGCGCAGCCCGAAAGCCCACTGCTGCAAGCGGCTCTCGGTCAGGCACTGTTTGCCGCCGGCCAACTCGACCTCGCGCGCAACAGCCTCGAAAAAGCCTTGCAGGTCGCGCCACGCAACATCCCCCTGACGATTCGATATGCCGAAGTGCTGATGCAGAGCGGCCAATCGAAAGAGGCACATCGGGTGTTGCTCGATCTCTTCAACAACGTCCCACCCACTCCGGAACAAATTCGCCTGACCGCCGTGGCGGCCAGTGGTGCCGGCGACACAGCCGATGCGCATCACTACATGGCCGAGTATCACATCGCCAACGGCGATCTGCCGCTCGCAATCAAACAATTAGAGTTGGCTATCGCACACCCGGATATCAGCGCAGTACAGCGCGCTCGTTTTGAGGCACGTAGCAAAGAAGTGCGAGATGCGTTGATCGAAAGCGGCAAACGCGGCAATCGATCGGCCCGAGTCAGCTCCGGAAACTGATAAAATAGCTCCATGAATTTCTGCGCCCTACGTTGGCAAGCAACGCTGCTTGCCTTGCTGTCGTTTTCGATCTCCGGCTGCACCACCACAGCCTCACGCGCGAGCGACTCGCGTGACCCGCTCGAACCGATCAACCGAGTGGCTCACCAATTCAACGAGGAT
>CAIVYV010000369.1 GCA_903910215.1 uncultured Pseudomonadota bacterium | reverse complement strand
TTCCATCATCTTCTCGTAGATATTGCCAAACTCTTGTAGCTGTATTAGTTTTTTGGATACCTCAGCCATAAAGTCCATGGTTTCTGCTTCGCCATTAGTCGCCCCAACAACAAGCTCTCCACCCAGCAGCACCAACATCCTACGCTTATATAGCTCTATTATTAATTCTATGTGGGTTTCTAGGTGAGCCGCTCGAGATCGGTGACGTCTGTTTCAAGCGCGATGGTGTCTATGCCATGGAGCTCGGCGGCCCTGAGGTCGGTCGTGGCTGCGGCGGTCGCGGCATCATCCACGGTTTCGAAACCCTCGAGAAGCTCGGCTTCCACGATTGGGGTTTCGACTACGTACTGCTCGATTTCCTAGGCGACGTGGTCTGTGGCGGCTTCGGTCTGCCGATCGCCCGCGACATGTGTCAGAAGGTCATCGTGGTCGGCAGCAACGATCTGCAATCGCTCTACGTGGCGAACAACGTGTGCTCGGCCGTCGAATACTTCCGCAAGCTCGGCGGTAACGTCGGTGTCGCGGGACTCGTGATCAACAAGGACGATCATACAGGCGAGGCGCAAGCGTTCGCGGCTGCGGCGGGCATCCCAATACTTGCGGCGATCCCCGCGCATGAAGATATCCGACGCAAGAGCGCCAACTACGAAATCATCGGTACACCGGAGTCGGAGTGGGGCACCTTGTTCGCCGAACTCGCCGGCAATGTGGCGTCTGCGCCGCCCGTGCGACCAAACCCGCTGACGCAGGACCAACTGCTCGGTCTCTTCAAGGGCGAAGCCGTCGGTAGAGGCGTCACGCTGCAACCCGCCACCTTCGAAGACATGTGCGGTCATTCACAAGTTCAGAAGCCCTCACTCGAAGTCATCTACGACGCGGTCTGACATGAGCGCACTCGACACTCAACTCGACGCTAGCCCGGAAGTCCTATCGCAGGACACCGCCGGTGGTGCGTCATGTCATAGTGGCGAGACTCGACTGCACGCAGCCGCTATGGCTGCGGGTAAAGCGGATGTGCTTGAGAAGTACGCACGCGATTACCCGGCAGGTCCACACGATCAACCGCAGAGCATGTGTCCGGCTTTCGGCAGCCTGCGCGTCGGTCTGCGTATGCGTCGCACAGCAACGATCCTTTCGGGTTCGGCTTGTTGCGTCTATGGACTGACTTTTACTTCCCATTTCTACGGTGCCAGACGTACCGTGGGCTATGTGCCGTTCAACTCCGAGACGCTGGTCACGGGTAAGTTGTTCGAAGACATTCGGGAGGCCGTTCACAATTTGGCCGACCCTGCGCAATACGATGCGATCGTCGTCACTAATCTTTGCGTGCCGACCGCCTCTGGCGTCCCGCTGCAGTTGCTGCCCAAGGAAATCAACGGCGTTCGCATCATCGGTATCGACGTGCCAGGCTTCGGTATCCCGACGCATGCAGAAGCGAAGGACGTGCTCGCCGGAGCGATGCTGAAATACGCGCGCGGCGAGGCAGAGTCGGGCCCGGTACAAGCACCCCGTAACGGTCGCGCTGCCAAACCGACGATTTCATTGGTCGGTGAGATTTTCCCGGCGGATCCGGTCGGCATCGGCATGATGCTAGAGCCCATGGGCCTTGCAGTGGGTCAGCAGGTACCGACCCGCGAATGGCGCGAGCTCTACTCCGCGCTCGATTGTGCGGCAGTAGCGGCCATCCATCCGTTCTACACCAGCGTCTATCGCGAGTTCGAAGCCGCTGGCAGGCCCATTGCAGGTTCTGCACCGGTTGGCTACGAAGGCACTGCGGGCTGGATCGAAAACATCGGCAAGCTCTGTAACGTGGGGCGCGACGGAATCGACGCAGCTAAGAACCGCGTCTTACCGGCGATTCGCGCAGCACTCGCGGCGGCTCCCATCCGTGGGCGCATCACGCTGTCGGGTTACGAAGGCTCGGAGTTGTTGGTCGCGCGACTGCTCATCGAGAGTGGTGCGGATGTGCGTTATGTCGGTTCGGCATGCCCGCGCACGCCGCATTCCGAGATCGATCGCGAGTGGCTTGCAGATCGCGGCGTGCATGTGCAGTTCCGTGCGTCGCTCGAACAGGATCTAGCCGCTTTCGCCGAGTTCAAACCCGACCTCGTCGTCGGCACGACCCCGGTCGTGCAGAAGGCCAAAGAACTCGCCATACCGGCTCTGTATTTCACCAACCTCATTTCGTCTAGGCCGCTCATGGGCATCGCCGGCGCAGGTTCGCTTGCCCAGCTCATCAATACGGCGATCGCGGGTAAAGCGCGATTCGATGAAATGAAGGCTTTCTTTGGTGATACCGGCACCGCCGACTCGGCCGGTGTATGGCATGACACGCCTCGATCGCATCCGGAGTTCCGTGATAGCTATCGACGCAAGCTGGAGAAACAGGCCAAGGCACGCAAAGCGGAGGAGATGATCTGATGCTCGTGCTCGATCACGACCGCGCAGGTGGCTACTGGGGGGCGGTGTACGTCTTCACCGCCATCAAGGGCTTGCAGGTCATCATCGACGGTCCGGTCGGCTGTGAGAATCTGCCGGTCACTTCCGTGTTGCACTACACCGATGGTTTACCGCCGCACGAATTGCCGGTGGTGGTGACCGGTATCGCCGAGGAAGAGCTCGGGCAGCATGGCACCGAAGGTGCGATGAAGCGTGCCCATAAAGTGCTCGATCCGCACTTGCCCGCCGTGGTGGTGACAGGCTCGATCGCCGAGATGATCGGCGGGGGCGTCACGCCGGAAGGCACGAACATCAAGCGCTTCCTGCCGCGAACTATCGACGAGGATCAATGGCAGTGCGCCAATCGTGCGCTGTGGTGGTTGTGGACTGAGTTTGGTCCGAAGAAAGTACCGCCGGCGCCGCGTGAGCGTGACATGGGCAAGGCGCCCGGGTACAAACCGCGGGTCAATATCATTGGCCCTGCCTACGGCATGTTCAACATGAACTCGGATCTGGCTGAGATACGTCGGCTAGTCGAGGGTATGGGCGCCGAGATCAACCTGGTGTTTCCGCTCGGCAGTCATCTGGCCGAGATCGCCAAGTTGGCTGATGCCGATGTGAACATTTGCATGTATCGCGAGTACGGCAAGATGCTCTGCGAAGGCATGGAGCGACCGTGGCTACAAGCGCCGATCGGTCTGCACAGCACCACTAAATTTTTGCGTACGCTCGGCGAGCTCACGGGTCTCGATCCTGAGCCGTTCATCGAGCGCGAGAAACTGACCACGATCAAACCGCTGTGGGACCTGTGGCGCTCCGTCACACAGGATTTCTTCGGCACTGCGAGTTTCGCCATCGTAGCCGGCGAGACCTACGCACGTGGCGTACGCCACTTCCTCGAATCCGAGCTCGGTCTGCCGTGCATGTTCTCTTATGCGCGACGGCCCGGAGTCAAGCCCGACAACGCGGCCGTACGTCAATCGGTACGCGAGAAAACCCCCCTCGTGTTATTCGGCAGCTATAACGAGCGTATGTACCTGGCCGAGCTCGGACCTCGCGCAATGTACATCCCGGCATCTTTCCCCGGCGCGATCATTCGTCGCCATACGGGAACCCCTTTCATGGGCTATGCCGGGGCGACCTATTTGGTGCAGGAAGTTTGCAACGCGTTGTTCGATGCGTTGTTCCACATCCTGCCCCTTGCCACGGACATGGACAAAGTCGACCCGACACCGGCGCGTCAAGCGCGCGAAGCGAGTGTGTGGGACGAGGAGGCCTTGCGCCTGCTCGATGAGTACGTGGCCAATGAACCCTATTTGGTACGCATCTCCGCCGCCAAACGCTTGCGCGATCTCGCCGAGATCGCTGCGCGCGCAGCGGGAGAGGAGCGTGTCACGGCGGCCCGCGTTGCACGCGCGCGGGTGGAGCTCGCTGCGGGGCGTGCAGCATGAAACGGACAGTCATGCCAACGACGTCGAGTCGTTCAAAGGGGGAACTTATTGTCGGGCGGCCACCGCTTTGGTGGTGGTCGCAGGTTGCGACCCGGGTTGCAGCCGACAATCCCTGCCGCGCGGGAAGGCGCGGATAGCAACGTTGTGAAGGAGGAGATAAAAAATGGCTGAAGGAAAGAGCATTTCGGGCGCCACACCGGATGAGGCACGTGCCATCAACCGGTTCTTCTGGTTGAGCACTGGGATGTGGTTCGGGGTCTCGGTGGCCGCGCACTACTTGATCTGGAACTGGGTCCCCTGGTTCTGATCACTCATAGCTAATTTTCAGGAGAAATTTTATGTGGCGAATTTGGATGGTTATGGATCCCCGCAAGGTGATCATCGTCGGCGGTATCGCTGTCGCTTCGATCGTAGCGACGAATCACTTCGTGCAATTAAGCACTAAGTATTCGTGCTGGCTCGACGGTCACGGTAGCGGTTCTTGCTTGGCTGCGGCTCCGGCCACGGCCAGCAACGCGCAGCACAACGCTCCGCTGCCGAACTGATTGGAAAAGTGAACGGCGGCGAATCGGGTGTCGAGAGACGCCGGATTCGTCGCCCGACACGAGCGGGTGAAAGCATTCAAAGCGGCCTTTCCGCATCGATTGACGGGGAACAGTCATGGCAATGCTAAATTTTGAGAAGAAATACCGCATCAGGGGCGGAACCCTGGTCGGTGGCGATCTATTCGATTTCTGGATAGGCGCCTTCTATGTCGGATTCTTTGGTGTCACCGCAGCATTTTTCGCACTGCTCGGCACGGCTCTGCTGGTTTATGGGGCGGCCATCGGGCCGACCTGGAACTTGTGGCAGATCAGCATCGCGCCACCAGATCTCAGTTATGGTTTGGGACTGGCGCCGCTGCACGAAGGTGGTATCTGGCAGATCGTCACCATTTGTGCGATCGGCGCTTTCGTCTCGTGGGCCTTGCGAGAGGTTGAAATCTGCAGAAAACTCGGCATGGGTTTTCACGTGCCCATCGCGTTCGGCAGCGCGATTCTCGCATATGTGACATTGCAGGTCGTGCGTCCCGTACTGCTCGGAGCTTGGGGTCATGCGTTTCCTTACGGCATCTACAGTCACCTCGACTGGGTGTCGAACGTCGCTTACCAGTATCTGCACTTCCACTACAACCCTGCACACATGGTGGCGGTCACTTTCTTCTTCACCACGGTCTTAGCGCTCGCGTTGCACGGTTCACTCGTGTTGTCGGCGCTCAATCCGCAGAAGGGTGAGGTGGTGAAGGGAGCCGAGCACGAGAACACCTTCTTCCGCGATAACATCGGCTACTCAATCGGAACTTTGGGTATCCACCGCTTCGGCTTGTTGATTTCGATCAACGCCGGTGTCTGGAGTGCGATATGCATCGTGATCAGTGGTCCGTTCTGGACGCGTAGTTGGACTGATTGGTGGGCCTGGTGGCTCAACCTCCCGATTTGGACTTGAGGTGCGCACACATGGCTGAATATCAAAACATCTTTACGCGCGTGCAGGTTTCTGCGCCGCACTATCCTGGCGTTCCACATAATCCGCGCGGTGTTTGGGTGCGCGGTGTCAAGGCTAGCGCCAATTACTGGCTTGGAAAGATCGGCGATGCGCAGATAGGACCCTTCTACCTCGGTAGCACCGGTGTCGCCTCCATCCTCTGTTTCATCATCGCTTTCGAGATCGTCGGCCTGAACATGTTGGCCTCAGTGAACTGGAATCCCCTGCAGTTCATTCGACAACTGTTCTGGCTGGCATTGGAACCACCTGCTCCCCAATATGGTTTGCGGTTGCCGCCACTCCGCGACGGTGGATGGCATCTGATGGCCGGGTTCTTCCTTACGATGTCGGTCTTGCTCTGGTGGGTGCGCACGTACAACCTGGCGCGCAAGCTCAAGATGGGCACGCATACGGCATGGGCGTTTGCATCAGCCATCTTCCTGTTCCTCGTGCTCGGATTCATCCGTCCGGTAATGATGGGTAGCTGGTCCGAGGCTGTGCCCTACGGCATCTTTGCGCACCTCGATTGGACGGCAGCTTTTTCGTTGCGCTACGGCAATCTGCTCTACAACCCGTTCCACGCCCTGTCGATCGTGTTCCTATATGGATCGGTGCTGCTTTTCGCGATGCACGCCGGAACCATCATGGCTGTCAGTCGTTTCGGCGGCGAGCGCGAGGTCGAACAAGTGCTCGATCGCGGCACTGCGTCCGAGCGCGCGGCACTGTTCTGGCGTTGGACCATGGGATTCAACGCGACGATGGAATCGGTGCACCGCTGGGCTTGGTGGTTTGCTGTGCTGTGCACGCTGACGGGCGGCATCGGCATCCTGCTCACCGGCACGGTCGTCGACGACTGGTACTTGTGGGCAGTGAAGCACGGCGTTGCGCCGAGTTATCCGACCACGTTTGAGCCAGTGCCTGACCCGGCGCTCACTTCGGGAGTTGCCCAATGAAAATGCATATTAGATTGATTGCGGCCCTGGTCGCGCTCGGTGTACTTGCCGGTTGCGGTGAGCGTCCGCCGGTCCACACCGAACAACTGGGTTATCGCGGTACCGGTATGGAGCAGAATCGCAATCCGCGACTGCTGCAAAAGGTGGTTGCGGCAAATCAGGTGGGGAACATCCAACCGCCAGCGGACACTAGTGGTCCGTTGGCCAAGGATATCTACCAAAACGTGCAAGTACTGTCCGATCTGTCGATCGGGGAATTCACTCGCGTGATGCTCTCGATGACCGAGTGGGTTGCACCGGCAGAAGAGAAGAATTGCACGTATTGCCACAACGCCGAGAATTACGCCGATGAGGGTAAATACACCTATCAGGTGGCGCGAAGCATGCTGAAGATGACTCGTGACATCAACACCAATTGGAAAGACCATGTCAAAGATACAGGCGTGACGTGTCACACCTGTCATCGTGGCGGCCCGGTACCGTCGGCGGTCTGGTTCACCGATCCGGGCGCAGGACGCGAGAACGCATTCGTAGGAACTCGTGCTGGTCAGAACTCGGCGATCACCGGGCTCGGTATCACGACCATTGGTCATTCGAGCCTGCCCTATGATCCTTACTCTGCCTACCTGCTGGGCGATTCGCCTATTCGCGTGGAAGGTCCGACGGCCTTGCCGAGTGGCAATCGGGCGTCGATCAAGCAGGCTGAGTGGACCTATTCTTTGATGGTACACATGTCCAATTCGCTCGGCGTGAACTGCACCTATTGCCATAACACTCGCGCCTGGTCGAGTTGGGAGCAGAGCCGACCGCAACGGGCGGTTGCGTGGCATGGCATCCAGATGGCGCGCAGCTTGAACAATAGCTACTTGGTACCATTGACCGATGTCTTTCCGGCGCACCGCAAGGGGCCGCTTGGCGACGTAGCCAAGATCAACTGCGAAACCTGTCACCAAGGTGCCTACAAACCTTATTTCGGCGAGAGCATGGCCAAGGCTTACCCTGAATTGCAGGGCAGCAAGCCGGTGGTTGCCGAAGCGCCAGCCCCCGTCGATGCACAGGATGCAGCAGCGCCAGCATCGACCAAGTTCGTCGTCGCTCCGGTGGCGACGCCGAATGTCGGTCCCGCAACGGTCGCCGCTGCGGGCACGCGACGCTCGTCATCGGGTGGCGGCCGCTGAGGCGCCGTCAGCCGTTCCCTTCAGGAGCCGCGCCGGTGAATGTATTGCTCGCCCAGCCCCGCGGCTTCTGCGCGGGGGTGGCGCGGGCGATCGAAATCGCCGAGCGCGCAATCGAAATGTACGGAGCACCGGTTTACGTCTTTCATGAGATCGTCCATAACGGTCATGTGGTCGGCGACCTGGCGGCCCGCGGTGCCGTGTTCGTCGAAGACATTGCGGATATTCCGGAAGGCGCCGTCACGGTGTTCAGCGCCCATGGTGTCTCGACAGCTGTGGTGGAGTCGGCACGTGCCCGTGGTCTGAAAGTCATAGACGCGACCTGTCCGCTTGTAACCAAGGTTCATCTACAGGCCCAACGTTACTCGCAGCGCGGCTATACCATCGTGGTGGTGGGGCACGCTGAGCACGAGGAAGTTGATGGTACTCGCGGATCGGTCAACGGACCGGTTCAGGTTGTTGGGACACTCGAAGAGATCGCCGCTCTACCGATGAGCCGTGACGAGCCGGTCGCGTATGTGACGCAGACGACGTTGTCGATGAACGACACCCGAGAATTGATCGCTGCGCTGGAAGAGCGCTATCCGGATATTGTTGGACCAGGGCTTGAAGACATTTGCTACGCGACGATGAATCGGCAGCGCGCCGTACAGCAGTTGGCGCGGCGCGTCGATCTGATCATCGTCGTCGGAGCCCATAACAGTTCGAACTCCAATCGGCTGCAAGAAGTGGCAGCCGATAGTGGTGTGCCCGCGTGGTTGGTCGAGGATGAGCGCGAAGTTCAGCCGATTTGGCTGGAAGGTGTCCGTAGCGTCGGCATCACCGCTGGCGCATCGACACCCGAATATCTCGTCCGTCGGGTCTATGAGAAGTTGACCGAGTTGGGTGCAGCGTCGGTGCGTGAGTTGCCCGGACTTGCCGAGACGGTTCGTTTTCGATTACCGGATTCTCTGAGCCAGGCTGGCTAGCCAAGTTGACTTCGCGTCAAGAGACGCAGCACTCCGTTGAACATGGCGTTATCACGCAACCTTAAGGGGCGCTTGAGTCGAGCCTGCTGTGACTCAAGCAGCGCGCAATGGCGGGCGATCGCGTCAAAGATTCCGGCGACATCAAGTCCCGCATCGTGCATGCACTGTTCGCGGGTACCGTGCTCGATCGATTGGTCCGGCAAGCCTAGACGCAAAACCGATGTTTGAATGCCTTGCGAGGCCAGAAACTCAGCGACTGCCGAGCCGGCGCCACCGGCGATCGCATTTTCCTCGAGCGTGACCAATACATCGTGCTGCGATGCCAATTCGAGGATCAACGCTTCATCCAGTGGCTTGATGTAGCGCATGTTGGCGACGCTCGCATCGATGATGTCGGCGACCTCATGAGCAGCATCGGCTATCGGTCCGAATGCAAGCATGGCGATACCCGAGCCGCGTCGCAGTAGCTCGCCACGACCGAGTGGCAAGGCACGCGGCAGTGGTTGATCTGCTGCCGCGAGACCGACAGCGGCAGTGCGAGGGTAGCGCAGCGCGCACGGGCTGCCGAGTTCTACGGCCGTGCGCAACATCGCACGCAGTTCCGCGCCACTGGCGGGGGCCATGATCGTGAGATTCGGCACACAACGCAGAAAGGATAGATCCAAGCTTCCATTGTGAGTCGCGCCGTCAGGACCGACGAGACCGGCGCGGTCGATCGCAAAGGTGACCGGGAGTCCCTGCAGGCAGACATCGTGCACCACCTGATCGAATGCGCGCTGTAGAAAGGTCGAGTAAATGGCCACGATGGGGCGCAGCCCCTGCGTCGCAAGACCCGCTGCGAACGTCACCGCATGCTGTTCGGCGATGCCGACATCGTGGTAACGATCCGGGAATTGACGAGCGAAAGCGACCAATCCCGACCCCTCGCGCATGGCCGGCGTCACGACTGCGATGCGCGAATCTTCGGCCGCCAGATCGCAAACGCTGTCGCCGAAGATCTGCGTGTAGGTCATCGGTGCTGGTTTACCGCCGATGATTCCGGTTGCGGTGTCAAAGGGTGTGACGCCGTGATATTTGATGGGATCGGCTTCGGCAGGCTCGAAACCTTTGCCCTTGCAGGTGAGCACATGCAGCAAGCGCGGCCCTGGCTGATCACGCAGATCGTGCAGACACTGCAACAGCTTGGGGAGATCATGGCCGTCGATTGGACCGTGATAGTCGAATCCGAGAGCGCCAAAGAAACCGCGGGCATCTGCGGCCGGTTGACGCTCGGAGTTGGTCAGTCGTTGCGACAAAGCGCCGACGTTTTCAGAGATCGACATTCCATTGTCGTTGAGAATCACGAGCAGATCCGCGCCGACTCCACCGGCATGATCGAGTGCCTCGAACGCCAGACCTGCAGTCAGGGCGCCATCGCCGATGACGGCCACAGCGCGTTTCCGGGTACCTAATTGTTTGGCTGCGCAGGCCATGCCGAGGGCGGCACTGATGGAAGTGCTCGAGTGACCTGCGCCGAAGGCGTCAAAACGGCTCTCGTCGCGTTTCAGGAATCCCGAGATGCCTTGACGCTTGCGAATATTGCTCAAGGCCGTACGTCGGCCAGTGAGAATCTTGTGCGGATAACACTGATGGCCCACATCCCAGACCACTTCGTCGTGCGGTGTGTCGAGGCAATAGTGCAGTGCGATCGACAGTTCCACGGTACCGAGGCCCGACGCCAGATGGCCGCCTGAGCGAGCGACCGACTCGAGTAAGAAGGTCCGCAATTCGTCGGCTACGGTGCCGAGCGCGGTAGCCGGCAGGGCGCGTAACTGTGCCGGCTCATCAATTCCTTCGAGGAGGGAGTGAGTGATCGGCGTTCTCATGGATGCTCCCGGAGTGCGTGCATGAAGTCAGGGTGACGAACGGCGGTTGGCGAGACTCCAGCGCCACAGGGTTTCGGCGGGCACCGGAAGTATCATGAGCAGATGCTCGAACAAGGCCAACACGGCGAGGGTGGCGATGATGGTTGCCGCCGCGGCTTCGTGCGTGGAGCTTGCCGTCAACGCGACATTGCCAAAATGCCAGCCGATCGCGCCGGCTAGCAGTAGCGACACTGGCATCAAGGGGTTCATGCGACGTTGTCGCATGAAGCCGAGCAGGTGTTGCAAGTGCGGCGGGAAAAATCCCTCACCGAGATTGCGTACGCCCAGAAAAAGATTGAGCTTGGCGCTGCTTCGCATCAACCAGAGCAGTAGCAGCACCAGTAACGCCAGATCGTTGGAACTGCCGTATGAGCCAATGGCGACGATGACGACCGTTGCGACGATCAGCAGCTCGTGCCAAAGAATGGCAGCCAGAGCCGATACGGCGTGTCGCGCGAATCCGTCCGTGCTCGTCGAGGCGTATGATTTGTCGCCTGCAGTGAGACCGGTGATCTTGCCGGTGAGAAAGGTGACTTCGATCCAGCTCCAAACCGCAAGGGCGGCCAGTAGCGCCGCCACGGCCGAGGCCGTAGTGTTGACCTCCCGAAGCGCCAGGATCATGGCAAAGCCGGCGGCGCCGATCGTGGCGAACAGCCGAAGCAGGAACGGATAGCGCTGGGGGTCACCCACGATCAGACGTGCGATCACAGCGGTGGAACCCCACCACAATGCGACAGTCAGAAGCATCGGCACGATATGGGCTTGCCACATCATGCGACGTGCTGCGATGTCGGACCACGGCTCTTAGCGCGAGTGGGATGACGCATGGGCTTCGCCCTGTGCCCAGATGTTGGCGAACGTTCTCGCGTTGTCGCTACCGAATACATCAAGATTGATCGAAGTGTCCGTGTAAGTATCGGTGATCAACAAACGCCCGTCACGCAGGCGGGATAGACGATACGGGGCATCTGGATCGGTTCCCGTGAGCTTCCGGCCGCGCGATAAGCCGCGAATCACGCCGGTGACGAAACCGGCTTTATCTGCACTGATGGTTGGCAGTTCAGTGCCATCATTGAGGATGGGCACTACCGCGCCGTCACCGAGTTTACGCAGTCGAACGTCGTGGCTGGAAATGACCGAAGCCGTATCGTCGATACCGACGGGCGGCAAATCTTCGCCAATATCCACGAGCGTGATCGCGACGAGAAGCAACAAACCCACCGACAGCAACAAGGGCCGCGGCAGGTCCGAGCGGTGTCGTGCCTCGCTCAAGCGGACACCTCGAGGGGTTGACCGTCAGGTCGCGTCAGGGTATCGCCGCCTTCGAAAGAGGCTTCAACCGTCGTGATCGCATCTGGCTGTACATCCGTTACAGCACGCGCGAGGATTTCGG
Source organism: uncultured Pseudomonadota bacterium (assembly GCA_903910215.1). GTDB lineage: Bacteria > Pseudomonadota > Gammaproteobacteria > Steroidobacterales > Steroidobacteraceae > UBA964. The sequence continues at coordinate 3,952 of CAIVYV010000369.1, read as the reverse complement.
CGACTTGTCGTGGCTCGGCGATGTTGCGCAGCGTGGGTTGCGGGCGAGTGATTCGCCACGGTCGAACGTGTGGCCAGAGCCAAAGATAAGACACGCGTTGATCACGCATCGTCTGCAGGGCGATGTCGCCCGTTTCGTCCGAGCGCATCAACAAGTTCGCCGATTCGATCGCCTTGAACGGAAGATTAACCGTGCTTTCGAGCGCCACACCTTGGCGGATCACGATGCGCCGGTTGGTGATCGTGTATACGGTCGCGCGTGCCGCTAGCGTCGCGATACCGGCGACAATCATCAAGCAGACCGCAGACATTAGCGCGGGACCGATACAGCCACGTAGCGCCTCGGGTAGCGTGCTACCGTTCCAGAGCAACCAGCCGCCGCGTGCAAGGACGATGCTACCAAAGTAGATTGCCAACAGCCTGACCCGATAAGCATCAAGTGCGAGTGATAGCCATGCGGGCGATCCCTGCCAAAGCACTTTTTCTCCCGGCGGCAGTTCCGCCGGGAGACCGTGGACAGGTTCGCTGTCGTGTTCGCTGAACGTGGCGCGCGTGACCATGGGTTTAGATCAGCGATTCGCTGCGGCAGGGAACGGCGTACAGATGACCACTGGCGTAGTACGCGCAGATATGGTCTTCCTCACGCTTGGTGATCTGCTCGCTGCTCGCAATAGCCGGTACGCCGGAAAATTGGGCGGCGGTAATCGAGACGACTTTGACGCGGCGATCCGCGACGTCATATCGAACGAAACCCGTTGGTAACATGACGTGCCTGCCGCCTGCGACGAGCTCGACTTCAAGGTAACGGATTTGCGGTTCGGCCCGGTCCACCCACAGTTCGACCACGCTGCCTGCAGCAACGCCATCGAGCCCGCATACCGTCATGCCGCGAGGATCCGGATCGCGTGATTCCACGCTCCAACCGGCTGCCAAACGCATCGGGACGATCATCGCCGAGCCGTCGAGCATGCGCTCGGGCACCTCAGCACGTTCCGCATAGGCCGCCGGACCCACGCTGTCGATCATCGGATCGCCGGTCGGTTCCAGTGGCGCACCGACATCCGGTCCGTAACGGTCATCTGAGCCGAGTTGACGCGCGGCGATCGGGCGGCGATCGGCTCGGGCCGGATCGGGTACGGAGATGCTGCTTCCATCGGCGAGTAAAAACGTCTTGGGGCACGGTACACCGGGCAATCCCTCGACCGTTTCCGGGTTGCCCTGACGATCGACGCGATGCGTGTCGAGCGGATAGCCCTCGCGCTTATCCTCGCGGTGCAGATACCAAATCAGGCCGGCAAAGAATACCCAAAAACCATAAAGCGCAATCTGCGCCGTATCCGTGTACTCGAGAAAACTCATGTCCTCGTCCTCCTTGATGCCAACATCAACTCAAAAGTGAATCGTTCAAAAAAATCGAGATCAAAAACGGTTTCATCAGCTCGGCAATTCGGCAAGTCCTAATCGCAAATCTTCCGCGCGTGCCGTCCTTCGCGAGCGCAAACGAGCGAGCGGACCGACGGCGATCAGCGCAGCGAACAACAAGGCTATTTCCAGGTGATAGACGAACAGATAGCCGGTTGCCTGTGAGGTCAGTGCCGGCCCCATGGCGCCGCTCACGGCGAGATCGCCAATGATATTTGCGGTGGCGCCGCCAGCCGCGATCGCCAATCCGGCTGCGGTCGCTTGCACAGCGCCCCAAGCACCTAGAGCGAGACCGTTGTCGTTTTTGCTCAAGGCCATCGCTGCCAACAGAGTGCCGACTGCGAAGAGTCCGCTTCCGAAGCCGATCAGCGCAGCGCCGAAACGGAACAGGCCGGGCGAGTTCACGGGTTCTGCAAAGACTACGGCAGCGAAAGCAAACACGCCGATAAGTACGCCTGCGGCGGCTACCCGCAGCGGATCGGCGCCACGCTGCAGTCCGCGGGCGGACAACCAGAACGCGAGCAGTGAGCCGCCGGCAGAGAGCGCCGTCAGCAAACTGGTCGCGCCGACGGACATGTGCAGAATTTGTCCGCCATACGGTTCAAGCAGCACGTCCTGCATGCTGAAGGCGGCGGTGCCGAAACCCACCGTGGCGAGCAGGCGTCGAGTCTGGGGCGGAGCGGTGAAGTCACGCCATGCGTGGGAGAACCGCTGGCTCGAAGGGGGTTCCTGTAGCCGCGCCGTGTTGCGTGTTTCCTGTTTCCACAGGGCGATGACATTCAGTGCCAGCGTCACGACTGCGGCACCTTGGATGGTTTGAATGAGCCGTAACGGCGAAAATTCGCCGCTCAACAGCCAGCCAAACGCAGTCGAGCCGCCCATCATGCCGAGCAGGAGCATGACGTACATCAAGGCAACGACGCGGGGGCGAGTTTCTGTCGGCGCGATATCCGTTGCTAGCGCGAGGCCGGCGGTTTGTGTCGAGTGCAGGCCAGCACCGAGCAATAAGAATGCTAGCGCCGCGCCGATTTCACCGACGATTACGGGCCCGCGTCCCTCACCGCTCAACACGAGCAAGGCGAACGGCATGATCCCGAGCCCTCCGTACTGTAGGAGCGTGCCGAACCAGATATAGGGTACTCGGCGCCAACCAAGCACCGAGCGGTGTTGGTCGGAGTGGTAGCCCATGAGCGCTCGAAACGGCGCGAATAGCAGCGGTAGCGCGATCATCGTCGAGACGAGCCATACCGGCACGTTCAACTCCACGATCATCACTCGATTCAGCGTGCCGTTCAGCAGCGCAAGCGCCATGCCGACCGACACCTGAAAAAGTGACAAACGCAATAGGCGATGCAGCGGCAGGTCCGCACTCGCCGCATCCGCGAACGGCAGGAATCGAGAGTCGATGGTGAAGCGAGGCCGAGCCATCATGCGTCGACCATCTGCGCTGGTTGGGCCGCATGATTGTTCAGCACGGTCTGTTCGCTAGGTGCGAGGGCGCCGCCCTTGCGTGCCAGATAAAGCTTGTAGAAAAACTGCAGTGCGTTCACGACGTAAGTGCCGTAGGCGATCAAGGCGAGCAGCATCTGCTCGCGCACCGGCAGGGTGCCGGTCAGCATCGCGTACATGTACGCCGTGTGAAGTGCGATGACGGCCATGCTGACCACGTCTTCCCAGAAGAAGCTCGGGGCGAACAACCAGACGCCGAAGACCTCTTTTTCCCAAATTGCACCCGTCACCATGATGGCGTAGAGGAACAGGGTCTTGATGACGATGGAGATCGTCGCAGCATTTTCGCCATCGCCGGTTTGCAGGAAGGACAGCACCAGCCAGACGCTGACCAAGAAGGCGAGCAATTGCAGTGGTGCGAGAACGCCTTGCACGACCGTCCACACCGAACGGTCGCGACGGGCGCGTTCCTCGGCGGTGTACAGCGGTCGGCCCATGGAGGGCGTTGAGGCATTGGACATGGGTGGTCTCGCACCACGGATTCAGCCCGAATGTATTAAAGAGAGGGCCGAATGTCAATTTAGGTTTACGTCTAGCATAATTGACAAATTAGGGTCTCGGCGTTTATATGTGTCAGTCTGCGACGAAGCGGGAGGGGACCTACGGAAAACACCCTCTCAAACGGTACACGGAAGTCGTCGCGCGGACGGGGGCCAATCAGGCATCGAGCATAGGTTCGGCCCTGGTCGAGGATGATGGCATGACTGACTTCACGAGTTCATCGACGGCCCACGATGGTCGTCTTACTCTACTTCGCACCATCGAGGGCGAAGTTATCCCGCGTTTGGTGCTATCTCATCGAGGGCGCGTTTCCGACGCGGCCTGCGATTATTCGGTCGCGATTCGGCCGGGTATCAGCGAGGTCCGACATCTCACTGAGCTTGTCATTTCGGGCCAGATGGCTGAAGCCACCTCTTATTTGCAAGGTTTGTTCTACCTCGGTACGCCACCGGAGGTGGTCTACCTAGATCTGCTCGCGCCCGTTGCCCGAAAGTTGGGCGTCATGTGGGAGCGTGATCAGG
>CAIVYV010000368.1 GCA_903910215.1 uncultured Pseudomonadota bacterium | reverse complement strand
GCGGGTCGTCCAACTGCCACTCGTCAGCCACCTGCTCGAGCAGATGCCGCGCCGTGCGCTCCACGCGTTCGGCTTGTGCGATGTCGACGTGATAGCGCCCTTGCATGGCACGCACCGTACGATCGCGAGCGTCTTCATCGGTCAAACGGCCGACGAGATCGTAAAGCAAGCCATCACGCATGGCGCCGTCGGACACATCCATGCGTTCGATTCCGAGCACATCGAAGATCTCGGCGAGAATCGCAAGCCCGCCCGCGAACACCGACCGTCGCTCATCCGTCAACGAGGCGAGCGCGATGTCGCGCACGTGATTCGCAGCGAGCATAGTCTCGATCACCGCCTCAAGACCTTCGGGTGTGATGGCGCTAGCACGCGGATCCAGTTCGCGAATCGCATCACCCACCGACTTGACGGAGCCTGAACTGCCAACGGCCTGTAGCCATCCGACTCGTCGATAAGCATCTTCGATCGGCTCGAGTTCGCCCCGCGCTGCCACCCGTGCGCGCAAAAATCTTTTCGGCGACAGCTTGCCGCCCGCAAAGAAGCGCTCACTCATGGCTACGCAGCCCAGTTGCGTACTCTCGAGTTTGATCGGCGTCAGATCCTCGCCGATGATCAGTTCAGTACTGCCGCCACCGATGTCGACCACGAGCCGCTTGCCCTCGCCGCGCGGCATCATATGCGCGACGCCCGAGTAGATCAGACGCGCCTCTTCCATGCCGGAGACGATTTCGATAGGAGCGCCCAATGCGGCTCGAGCCTTCTCGAGAAACGCCTGTTTGCGATGAGCCCGGCGCAACGCGTTGGTACCGACGACGCGGATACGATCGGCGCGCATATCCCGCAGACGTTGGCCGAAACGCTCAAGGCACGCGAGCGCCCGTGCGGCGACCTCGCGATCAAGCCGGCCATCTGCACCAAGACCCGACCCGAGGCGTACGTTCTCACGCAAGCGATCGATGACGATGAGTTGTCCGTGGCTGTAGCGAGCCACGACGAGATGAAAACTATTGGAACCTAAATCGACAGCCGCGAGCAGTTCCGGGGTGCTTCGACCGTTCGAGCGTGCCACGCAAAAAGGGACTAACCGTTGCGGCCAATCAGGCTGCGAACGATGATCCGCACCCGCAAGTCGTCGTGGCGTTCGGGTTGCGGATGACGAATTGAGCGCCTTCAAGTCCTTCGCGGTAGTCGATCTCGGCGCCGCTCAAATATTGCAGGCTCATGGGATCGACCAACAATTTGACGCCGAGGTTCTCGACCAGGGTGTCGCCGTCCTGAACCTGCTCGTCGAACTCGAATCCGTACTGCATGCCCGAGCAACCGCCGCCCTGCACGAATACGCGCAGCATGAGATTGGTGTTGCCCTCGTTCTCGATGAGCGAACTCACCTTGCGTGCTGCTGCGTCGGTGAAGACGAGCGCCGGCGGCATGTCGAGGGGCATATCGTCGATGACGGTATTCATAATGCTAATTTTAGGTCCCGCTGCTACGAGCGTCAAAAGGCTGCAAAGAAAAATCGCCGGCGCCCGTAGCCGTGCCCGCGGGGCGACTGCTCGCCTCGGATGCGCTCGTGACTAACGGATATAGCTTGCCATCGACTCTAGCACCCAAGGTCATCTCGATCGCGCCGTAGTGCAGATCTCCAGTGACCCGAGCTTTTTCCCCCAGCACCACTCGATCGCGACAGCGCACTTCGCCGACGATCTCACCATTGATCACGACGTTAGCAACTTCTACATTGCCAACGACGCGCGCATCCGCACCGATCCACAGCGTCGTCGGCGTGCCATCGGCGCTGCCGCGCACGTCGCCGTCGATCTGGCCATCGAGGTGCAGACCACCGACGAATTCCACCGTACCGCGCAAGCGAGTGCTGCGCCCGATCAGCGTGTCGATGCGCCCAGGGACGGGCGGATTCTTGCGTCGACCAAACATGTTCAACCTCAGGAGGGATCCGGCTTGACGGGCCAGAGCTGTGATTGAACCACGGGCGCCGTGTTGCGGCCACCGCTGCGAATCTCTACGGTGACCCGCTCGGGTGTAAATCCGCTCGGAAGGGCGAGTGCCAACTCGAGATTTTCGAAGTAACGGAAGGAAAAAGGGCGCGGCGACAAGGAGATACGCTCGGCGCGCGACCCGCGACGCCCCTCGATCGAAGCTTGCACGGTCCCCGACACGATCGACTGGGGATTGCCGGGCTGCACGAGCGCTAGCCGCAACACCGGCGCCGACCCCTCGAGCGACTGGACGATCCGGAAACTGCGGATCGCCACCGGAGCCCGCGGATTATCGCTCGCCACGACGCCCCGATAGAACTCCACCTGTTGCTGCAAACGCGCCACCTCAGCCTGCAATTCGCCAATGGTGCGAGCGAGCTCCCTTCGCTCCTCTTCCTGCGCCGTCTTCGAGGTGTCGTAATCGGCGAGCTGCCTGCGCAGTTCGGAAATCGTGGCGTCGCGATCACGCAGCTCGTCCCGCAAGCCGCCGAGACTCGCGAGGACGCCAGGCACACCGGGGCCGATGCCAGCCCGACCGAGACCGTACACCACGAGACCTGCGCCCAGGATCACCGCCAAGATCCACAGCCACCCGAGCGGTGAGCGGAACCAGCGGCGCCCACGCACGATCATGGGTTCGGGAAACGGTTTGCGCATCACCGCGTCGGTCTCGTCCACCAATTCGGATACGGAGGCAAGCCTTCGGGGAAAGCCAGTCGACCGAGCTCATGCAAGGCTCGCTCGTAGACGCGGCGCTTGAAATGGATGACCTCCTGGATCGGATCCCAGTAGTCCGCCCATCGCCACTCGGAAAACTCAGGTTCAGCCGTGGTGTCGAAGCGAAACGGCGGCTCGAGATCGCGCGCGCGCAGCAGGTACCAACGCTGCTTCTGGCCAATGCACAGCGGCAGTTGCTCGCGTCGCTGAAAGCGCGTTGGCAAACGATAGCGCAACCAGCGACGAGTCACGCCCACGATCTCGACGTGTCCAGCCTCAAGACCGATCTCTTCGGCGAGCTCTCGATACATGCCCTCTTCGGCGGATTCCCCCACGTGTAAACCGCCTTGCGGGAACTGCCAGCCTTTTCCACCCGCCCGACGACCGAGAAAAACACGGCCATCACCGTGCATCAATACGATGCCGACGTTGGCGCGAAATCCTTGAGCGTCGATTTGGTCTGCCATGATCGTGAGCGCTCAGGCCCTCTTGGCAGTCAGGTTGCGACGGTCTTCGAGATACTCGCGACCGCGCCCCATCAGCTGACTAAAGGTCTCGGGATCCTGCGCCAACACCGCTCGACGAATCGACTCGACCGCTTTGGCAAGCGCCTCGAGTGACTCCGCACCGTAATCATTGAGCGCCTGAATTTCGTAGTACAGCTGTGGGCTCTCTTGCGCCACGCGCGTGGCGACATCGAGTTGCGCGTCGAACGTCGTACTCGACAATTTCGCAAGGCGCGGCGCTGCTTCACCGCTATCGGCGAGAGCCGTGAAGAACGCGATGTTGAGCGCGTGCGACAGCCCGAGAACGTATGCGATGAGCCGATCATGTTCGTCGAGCGTCATGGTGACTTGCTCGACCATCGTCGGCGCAAACAACTCGCGCGCACGCTCGAGCGCCTCAGCATGCCCCAGATCGACGAAAATGACGTGTCGGCCAGACAGTAATTCCGTATCCGGCCCGAACATCGGGTGCACCGAAGTCACGCGGCAACCGTGCGACTTGAGCGCCATCAATCCGGCGCGCAAGGGAGACTTGAGCGAGCCGACATCAAAGATCACGCCGGCTGGCCGCCGCATGGCGAGCTCTCTCAACACGGCATCGGTCACGCCTAGCGGTGTGGCGACGACGATGAAATCCTGCGTCAACTCATTGTCGCGCCAATCGCCGATGTCGAGTGTGCCAGGTCGCGTTCCTGCCGGGTCGCTGACCTCGACCGTAAAGCCCTGCGAAACGAGGAAGTCCGCGAACCATCCGCCGAGCTTGCCCGCACCGCCGATCACGAGTGCACGACGACCGGAGCCAGAACCGCCCGCCACGACGCTCGCCTGCTCCTGCGTGGTGAGCGAACTACGGATCAACATCCGCATCAGATCTTCGGCGATCTTGGGCGAGACGCCCTTGGCCTCGGCCTCGGCGCGAGCACCGAGTATGACTTCGCGCTCACGACCGTAATCGCGGGTCGCGTAGCCAGTCGCGCGCTTCACGCGTGCGATTTCGCGGCTCGTGCGTTGCCGATCGGCAATCAGCTCGATGAGCTGCCGATCGATGTCGTCGAGGTGTTTGCGTAAGTCATCCAAAGTCGCCATGTATCGTCTCGTCGTGCCGGAAAGTGCGTGCTCGGCTGCCTACTATAGACGGTGCGCGTCCGAAGGCTTGGCGTTACCATGCGGTCATGCCCGTTCCAGTGCAATTTTTACCCGATCCGCTGCCCACCAACCCCCTGACCACCGCCAACGAGTGGCTGGAATTGGCCCGCAGCCGTCGTGACCAACCGAATCCCAACGCGATGGTCGTCGCGAGTGTCAGCCACAGCGGGCAGCCCTCCGCCCGCGTCGTGCTCTGCAAAGAGATCATGGTCGAGCCGGGCTACATCTGTTTTTACACCAACTACGACTCGCGCAAGGGCCACGAGATCGAGGCCGATCCACGCGTTGCGATCGTGATGCACTGGGATCATCTCTACCGTCAGGTTCGCATTGAGGGTCGCGTGGTGCGGGCACCGGCTGCAGAGAGCGATGCCTATTTTCGCTCGCGCCCGTGGCAGCGACGTGTGGGCGCTTGGGCAAGCGCGCAGAGTCAACCGGTCGGCTCGCGCACCGAACTTGAATCCGCTGTGGAAGAAACGGCAAAGCGTTTCGGCGTACCCGTCCCCGGCCCCGAAGACACACCCGCACCAGCGGGTCTCGGTGACAACATCCCGAGACCACCTCACTGGGGCGGTTATCACGTCTACGCCGAAGCCGTGGAACTGTGGATCGAGGGCGAATCGCGCATCCACGATCGCGCTCGTTGGACTCGCACGCTCGCACCGAACGCCGATCGACATGCGCCGCCGACGGCGCTGGGCCCGTGGTCTGTGACCCGACTGCAACCGTAACTTGCGCGAGCTAGCGCAACGCAGCTAACAGGGGCTCGTGTAGCAAGCCGTTGGTTGCCAGAACCGTCGTCGTCGTCAAAGAAATTGGCTGACCGTCGAGATCGGTGAACCGGCCACCCGCCTCTTCGACGAGCACCGTCAGCGCGGCGATATCGAGAATATTGACGTCGGATTCGACCACCGCATCGAGCGCGCCGCGCGCGAGCAGGTGGTAGTGCACGAAGTCGCCGTAGCCTCGAATGCGATTCACATTCGCGACGAGATCACCGTAACGGCGCCATCGGCGCTCATCGCGCGCCAATGTTTTCAGGTTGCCGCTCGAAACGATCGCGCTGTCGATGCTATCGACACGGCTCACTTGCATGCGCTTACCGCCGAGCCAAGCCCCTTCTCCACGCTCGGCCCAGGCAAGCTCGCAATATGCAGGTGCCGAGGATACTCCGAGCACCATGCGACCTTCATGCATCAATGCGATCTGTGTCGAGAAAAACGGGCACTCTCGCACAAACGATTTCGTGCCATCGATCGGATCGACGAGCCACACCCGATCGGCGCCCATGGCATGTTGGCCCGTTTCCTCGCCGAAAAATCCGTAGCTTGGGAATCGCGCCGATAGAACGGCGCGGATCGCCTCTTCGGCGCGCACGTCTGCCTCGGTCACCGGCGACTTGTCGGCTTTGGTCACGACCGTGAGATTGCGTTGGTACAACTCTCGGATGACGACAGCCGCCGCTTCGGCAGCTTCGAGCGCGGCTTTCAACTCGGCTGATGGCATGAAAACGTCCTCGGCAACGACGATGCAGATGGTATCTTAAACGGCATGGGAAACCGCTTGAGCAAGATCTACACGAAGACGGGCGATGACGGCACGACCGGCCTCGGTGATGGCACGCGTGTCGCCAAGGACCATGCCCGCGTCGAGGCCTACGGCACGGTCGACGAGGCCAACAGCACCATCGGCATGGTACTTGCGGTGCCCAACTTGCCGGCAGATATCCATGAATGTCTCACCGGCGTGCAACACGATCTGTTCGACCTCGGCGGCGAGCTCTGCATCCCAGGTATGCGCCTGATCGAAGCGCAACACACCGAGCGTCTCGAGGAAAAACTCGATGCGTTCAATGAGCCATTGCCGCCACTCAAAGATTTCATCTTGCCAGGCGGTGGTCCCGCGGCGGCGGCCTGTCATCTCGCTCGCACCATCGTGCGGCGCGCTGAAAGGCGGGTTTGGAGTTTGGCGGCGCTCAGTCCCGAGCTCAGCCCGGAACCGGCCCGCTATCTCAACCGCTTGTCAGACCTGCTATTCGTGATCGCGCGAGTGCTCGCACGCCACGAGAACGGCGCCGAAGTCATCTGGAAGCGCAATCGCGGCGCAGGTTAATCAACGCGAGTTGATCAACTCGGCGCGGCGAGCGAGCGCTCGTCGACCTCGCTCTTGATCTGCGTGCCGACCACGAGTGAGACGAACAGGCAGCAAGCCAGCATGATGAAGGCGATCTGATAGCTGCCGTAGATATCGAACAGCACGCCGGTCACCCAACTGCCGAGACCCACGCCGACCGACTCCATCAAACTGATCGCACCGTTGATGCGACCGATCTCGCGCAAGCCGAAATTGTTGACGGCCAGCATGTTGTAGAGCGTGAACAGTCCGCCCCAACCGAGACCAATCACGACTGCCGAAATCACGACCCACTCGCGCTTCATGGTCGCAAGACCGATGAGGCCCGCAAGCATGATGACGAGGCAGCCCATAAAGACCTTGTGCCGATCGATATAGTCAGCGAGCCAGCCGTTAGCGAGCTTGGCCACCATGGCGACGACGCTGAATAACCCTAGCAAAGGCCCCGCCTCCTTCAGCGGCATACCAAAGCCCTTGTTCAGATGCAGCACGAAGTGCTGCACAAAGCTGAAGATCGCGTAGTAGGCCAAGAATCCAGAGATGCCGATCGCCCAGAAAGTGCGCGTGCGAATCGCCTCTTTGAAGGTGAGCCCATGCTGCTTGAGGTCACCCACCGCCTCGCTCTGCCCCACGGCTGTATAACCCGCTTGAGCCGGAGTGCCTTTGAGGAATAACAACACGATGACGAACAACACGACCGGCATCAAAGAATTGTAGAGAAAGGCCTGTCGCCAGCCGTAGGACTCGATCAGATAAGGGTTGAGACTCGGCAGGATGGCGCTGCCCATGCTCGTTCCAACGAGCGCGATACCGATCGCAAGCCCGCGATGCTTCACGAACCAGCTCGAGACCAGATAAATCACCGACATCGAACCAGCAGCCGAGAGCGCCAGTGAGAACATCAGGTGGATCACGTAGATCTGCTTGAGCGCATCGCCCGACCACGATGTGTAGAACGCATACAAGCCAAGCGCGGCGAACACCACCGCAATGGCGATACTGATGTTGCGACCAAGGCCTGGCGCGAGCGCACCGAGTGCTACGACCAAAATGCCGCCGAGGCCGATTGCGGTGACGATAGCGATCACCTGGATGATCATCGGCGGCGCGCCGTTGATCAGCATGCTGTAGCCGACGTAACCGAGCGTGAGGTAGACGCAACCTGCCATCAACAAATAGCGCGGATTCAGCTTGTCGATCAAGATGCCGACGAAGGGCGCCATGAGTGCCGTCATCGTGAACTTGATGGTGTCGGTGAATTTGAGGTCACCCCGACTCCAACCGAATTCATCGAGCAACGGTGGGTCGAAAATCGTGATACCAGTGGCGGTCATGCCGTTCGATAAGAACAGCGCCAGCATGCCCATCACGGCCACGAGCCAAGGGTAGTAGCGCGGCGCTTCGCGCCGGGTCGTATTCTCGTTCATGTATCAACCCCCGAAACGGCTGCGAGTTCAGTCCGCAAGCGCGTCCAATCGAATGATAGGCCGGGATCCGTCTTGCGCCCGGGCGCAACATCCGAATGACCCACGAGGCGGTCGGCTGACAGCGAGGGATAGGCGCGCAGCAGCGCGGCGATCAGCGCCGCCAAGGCGCGATACTGGGCTAACTCGTAGGGTTCGGTATCCGCCCCCTCGAGTTCGATGCCGATCGAGAAATCGTTACAGGCCGAGCGACCCTGCCACTCGGAGACGCCGGCGTGCCAGGCTCTGGCATGGAACGGCACGTACTGACTGACGCTACCGTCGCGTCGCACCAAGGCATGCGCCGAGACACGCAATCCCTCGATGCTGGCGAAGAAGGGATGGGCGACGGCCGACAAGTTGCCGCAAAAGAGTCGATCAATCCATGGACCGCCGTATTCACCCGGCGGCAGACTGATCCCGTGGATGATGAACAGCTCGGGCGCTTGACCAGTGGGCCTTGCGTCGAAGTGCGGGCTCAGCACCTGACGGGTGCCGAGCAGGAGGCCGGTGACGGGATCGACTGCGGTCATCGAACGCGATCATGCCAGAATAAAGACATGTTGCCGCTCTCCTCTGCCGAATTGCGAGAACTCGACCTCGCCCACGTGTGGCACCCGTGCACCCAGATGAAGGACCACGAGTCGCAGTTGCCACTGGTGCCGCTGCGCAGTGGGCGCGGTGCTTGGCTGGAAGACGCCGATGGCAAACGCTACCTCGATGCCATCAGCTCGTGGTGGGTGAATCTTTGGGGGCATGCTCACCCGCACATCAACGAAGCGGTGAGTCGCCAATTGGCGACGCTGCCGCATGCCATGTTCGCAGGCTTCACGCACGAACCCGCGGCGAAGTTAGCGGCAGAGCTCACCCGCCGCGCACCGCAGGGTCTCGATCGCTGTTTCTTTGCCGATAGTGGCTCGGCCTCGATCGAGGTCGCGGTGAAGATGAGTTTTCATTATTGGCAAAATGTCGGCCGGCCGCGTAAGACTCGCTTCGTCACGCTGAGCAATAGCTATCACGGCGAAACACTCGGCGCTCTGGCGGTCGGCAACGTGGAGCTCTACAAGGCGATCTATCGCCCGCTGCTGATGGATGTGATCACGGTCAACTCGCCCGACGCCTATCAACGCGCAGCGGACGAGACCGCTGTCGACGTCGCACGACGACGTATCGCCGAGATCGCAACACTCTTCGCCGATCGCCATGATGAAATCGCCGCGATCATCGTCGAGCCTCTCGTGCAATGCGCCGGCAGCATGCGCATGTACGATGCCGAGTTTCTCGTCTTGCTGCGCGAACTCTGCGATCGCCACGACATCCACCTGATCGCCGATGAAATCGCCGTGGGCTTCGGCCGCACCGGAAAACTGTTCGCTTGCGAGCATGCCGGCATTACTCCCGATTTTCTTTGCCTCTCCAAAGGACTCACCGCGGGCTATATGCCGATGTCGGTCGTACTCACCACCGATATGGTGTACCAAGCCTTCTACGACGAATACACCAAACTCAACGCCTTCCTACATTCGCACAGCTATGCGGGCAATCCGCTCGCCTGTGCAGCCGCACTCGCCTCGCTCGAACTCTTCGACAACACCCGCGCACTCGAGACGAACGCGTCGCTCGCCGCGCATTTGAGCAACGCGGCACAGAACGCCTTCGAGCAACATCCGAATGTGGCCGAGATCAGGCAATGTGGAATGATCCTCGCCGTCGAATTCGTGCGCGATCGCGAACGGCGCGAGGCTTTTCCTTGGCGTGAACGACGACACTTGCAAATCCATCGACACGCCTTGGAGCGCGGCGTGCTGCTGCGCCCTTTGGGCAACGTGATCTACTTCATGCCGCCCTATATCGTGACGCCATCGGAAATCGAACTGATGGTGGCCGTGGCTCGCGAAGGACTCGACCTCGCGGTCGCATGAAGCATCGATCATGAGAGACATCCGTATCTTCGTGCCCAACTTGGAGGCTCACACGGACGGTACCGTCGCACTACCTGAGCAAGCATCAGCGCATGTCAGTCGCGTATTGCGTATGCGCGTAGGCGATGCATTGACGGTATTCGACGGCCGCGGCGGTGAATACTCGGCCGAGATCGCGAACATCGCCAAGAAAGCAGTCACTCTGCGACTCGAAGCACACTCGCCGATCGAGCGAGAGTCGCCCTTGGCTGTGACCTTGATCCAAGGTCTCGCTCGCGGTGACAAGATGGATTACATCGTCCAGAAGGCAACCGAGCTCGGTGTCGCTCGAATTATTCCGGTCGCCACAATGCGCGGTGTCGTGCAACTCGATGATGATCGCGGTGATCGAAAGTGGCAGCACTGGCGCGCCGTCGCGGCAGCGGCCTGCGAACAGTGCGGACGGAATCGCCTGCCGGAGATCTTGCCGCCTTGCAGTCTCGAGCAACTGTGGCAGACCAATACCTTGCCGAGCTTGCGACTGTTGCTGTCGCCTCACGCAAAAATCGGTATTGCGAGCGCTCTCATCCTGAGACCTGCCGAGTTGGCGGTGTTGATCGGGCCAGAAGGCGGTCTCGACCCGGAAGAAGAGTCGCGCGCCGTGACTGCCGGTTTCCACCCGGTCACCTTGGGGCCGCGCGTACTGCGGACGGAAACGGCAGGCCTCGCCGTGCTCGCCGCCGTACAATCCTTGGCAGGAGATCTGCAATGACTTCACGACCAACCCTCGCCGTGGTGATGGACCCCATCGCCGACATCAAATTCAGCAAGGATTCGACGCTCGCGATGCTGCTCGCGGCGCAAGCCGACGGATTCGATCTGCGCTACCTCGAAATGGGTGACTTGATGCTGCGCGATGGTGTCGCGCTCGGCCGCACTCGCCCATTGAAGGTTTTCAAGGATCCGGCCCGCTGGTTCGAGCTCGGCGATCCGGTGCTGCAACGCTTGGGCGATCTCGATGCGATCTTGATGCGCAAGGACCCACCCTTCGATACCGAATACATCTATTCGACCTACATCCTCGAGCGCGCTCAGGACCAAGGCGCTCTTGTCGTCAACGATCCGCGCGGACTGCGCGATATGAACGAGAAGGTCTACACCGCTTGGTTCCCGCAATGCTGCGCACCGACGCTCATCACACGTGATATGTCGGATATGCACGCGTTCCTCACCGAGCACGACAAGATCGTTTGTAAGCCCTTGCACGGCATGGGCGGACGATCAATCTTCGTGCTCGAGCGCGGCGATAAGAACACCAACGTCGTTTTCGAGACCTTGACCGATTACGGCTCGAATTACGCCATCGTGCAGCGCTATCTCCCAGAAATCGTCACCGGTGGCGATTCGCGCGTATTGCTCGTCGATGGCACACCGATTCCCTTCGCATTGGCGCGCATCCCATCATCTGAAGACAATCGCGGCAACCTAGCCGCAGGTGCAACGGGCGTCGGTCGCCCGCTGCGAGAGCGAGACCTGTTTCTCACGAGTCAGATCGGACCGAGCCTTGCCGAACGCGGCATGTTGTTTGTCGGTCTCGATGTGATCGGCGACTATGTCACCGAGATTAATGTCACGAGCCCGACCGGTATCCGCGAACTCGACCAACAGTTCGGTATCGATATCGCAGCGCTGCTGATCGCCGCCATCCGTCGTCGCCTGGAGCGTCGTTGAAGTCGGATCGGGCACCGTATCCACATCGGCCGATCGCGCTCGCGCTCGTCGCCGCGGCGCTGCTGCACGTAGCCGCACTGAGTCTCGGTCAGCCGGAGCTTGATCAATCGATATCGCCGCGAACGGAACTGCAAGCGCGCTGGTGGCCTTCGATCGAGCGGAGCAGCGCTGGCTCGAGCAAGGGCATCGCCCCCGAGCAGCAGTACATCGAACGTTGGCGGACCAGCATGGAGCGTTTCGCGACTCGCCACTTCCCCGCTCGTGTGACCGGCGTGTTGGCGCGCGAGGCGCCGGTGCTCGAGGTCGTCGTGAGCAGCGATGGCAGCCTAGGTGAGCTGAGGATCCGCCGCAGCAGCGGCGACGGTCGGCTGGATCGCGCTGCGCTCGATCTCGTGCGAGAGGCAGCACCCTTCGAGACTTTTCCTGCGCCACTTGCCGCACGGCAGCAGAGCCTGCGATTTGCCTACGAATGGCGTTTCGAGACTGGCGAGCCGAACCGCTGACCCGCATACTTGGCACATGTCCGACGATCGAAGTCTGGCCAATCATCTGCTCGTGGCGATGCCATCGCTTGCCGACCCCGAGTTTGCGCAAACGGTCACCCTCGTGTGCGAGCACAGCGCCGAACGGGGCGCTCTCGGCATCGTCATCAACAAGCCCTTGCCGATGACACTAGCCGAAGTCTTCGAACAAATGGATCTCGAAACCTCCGATATCGTTCTTGGCGCGCGGCCGGTTCTGCGCGGCGGACCGGTCAATCGTGATCGTGGCTTCGTGGTACACCGACCCGAGGGCGAGTGGGATTCGTCTCACCAGATCGCCGAGGGCATCCAGATCACCACGTCCAAAGATGTGCTTGCCGCGATGGCACGCGGCGAAGGTCCTCGGGACGCTTTCGTGGCCCTGGGCTATGCCGGCTGGAGTGCGGGTCAGCTGGAACAGGAGATGAAGGACAACGCTTGGATCACCCTGCCGGTCGACGAGCGCATCCTCTTCGAGATGCCCCTCGAGGACCGCTGGCATGCCGTGTGGCGACAACTCGGCGTCGATCCGGTCCGCATGAGCCATGTCGCTGGCCACGCCTGAGATCGTCATCGGTCTCGACTTCGGTCTGCGACGAATCGGCCTAGCCGTCGGCGATTCGCTGACTCGAACCGCCCGTCCTCTCGTAGCGCTGACTCTGACCGGGCGCGATGGCCTCGATGTAGCAGATTGGCAGCGCATGAGCGCGCTACTCAAACAACACGCGCCGAACCGACTGGTCGTCGGCTGCCCGTATAATGTCGACGGTACCGAGCAAGCCCTGACGGGCAAAGCTCGGCGGTTTGCGCAAGAGCTGAGCGAGCGCTACACACTGCCTGTCGAACTCGTGGACGAACGCTACTCCTCGCTGGAAGCCGAGGCGGCGTTGCGCGAACGTCGCGGCGCAGGGCAACGCGGTCGCATCGATCGCGGCTCGATCGACAGCGCTGCGGCAGCCATCATCCTCGAGCGCTGGTTCAGTTGAGATTCGCCGCATGTCCGAAATAAATATCACCCCGTCGAACCCCTGGCGCAGCGACGGCTCCTTGCGTCACTTGCTGACGCTGGAGGGCTTGTCGAAGCCCCTGCTCGAAGCGCTGCTCGAGCGCTCGGCGCACTACTCAGCACCGCTGTCGGAACCGGCTGCGCGCTCGAACGCGCTGATGGGCAAAACCGTCGCGCTGATGTTCGCCGAGCCCTCCACGCGTACGCGCGTGTCTTTCGAACTCGCCGCTCGCAGACTGGGCGCCGATGTCATCAACATCGAGGTGCAACTCTCGTCTCGGCTCAAAGGCGAAAGCGTTCTCGATACGGTGGCGACACTCGAGTCCATGCATGTCGATGCTTTCGTCCTGCGCGATTCGGATGCCTCGATACCGGAAATGGTGGCTACGCACGTCGCGCCACGCGTCAGCGTGATCTCCGGCGGAGCGGGCAGCTTCTCGCATCCAACGCAGGGACTGCTCGATGCACTCACGGTGCAACAGCACCGAGGTCGCATCGAAGGCCTCACCATCGCCATCGTGGGCGATGTGAAGCATTCACGCGTCGCGCGATCGGCAGCGCAAATTTTCACCGCGCTCGGCGCCGGTGAGGTACGCCTCGTTGCACCGGCGGGCTTGATGCCAGATGCTGTGGAGTTCGCAGGCTGCACGCGCTTCGAGAACCTCGATCGCGGCATCCACGACTGCGATGTCGTGATGATGCTGCGCATCCAAAAAGAGCGCATGACCGCTGCGGCCATTCCAGACGAGGCGCGTTATTTTCAGGAATGGGGTTTGACTCGCGAGCGCCTGCAACGAGCGAAGCCGCGCGCACTCGTCATGCATCCGCAACCGATGAACCGCGGCGTCGAAATCGCCTCCGACGTCGCGGATGGTCCGCAGTCGGTCATTCGTGATCAGGTGCGCAACGGCGTCGCCGTGCGTATGGCTGTACTTGAAACTCTGTTGGCAGGTCGATGATGAGCACCCACCCCGCACACCGCGGCACGATCGCCCTCGAAGATGGCGTCGTTCTCTCTCAACAAGCTTTTCCTGGCGAGCAGTTCGTGATCCGCCTCGAAGCCAAAAAATGCGCCGCTCGCGCCGAGCCCGGCAGCTTCGCGCACCTGCAGGTCGACGATGACATCCCGATGCGCAGACCGCTGTCGATCATGCGCGTCGATCGCGAGGCAGGCTGGATCGAAATTCTCTACAAAATTGTCGGACCCGGCTTGGCCGCATTATCACGTCGCCGTGCTGGCGATCGCTTGTCGGTGCTCGGCCCCATCGGCAAGCCCTTCGAGCTGCACCCAGCACGAAAAAAGCCTTTGCTCATCGGCGGTGGGGTCGGCATCCCGCCGATGGTGTTTCTGGCCGAATGCATGCCGCACGGTTGGCAGCCACTCGTGCTCATGGGGTCGGAGATTCCCTTCCCGTTTGCAACGCGTCCATCGACCATTCTGGTACCAGGAATCCCCGAAGGCGTCATCGCCACGATGCCGTCGCTCGATGAGAGAGGCATCGCTGCTCGGCTCGCTTCGCGCAGCGGCTTCCCTGGCTGCTTCGATGGCTTCGTCACCGAACTTGCTAGCGCCTGGCTCTCGACGTTGACGCCTGCAGCCTTGGCCGAAGTCGAAATCTTTGCTTGCGGACCCACTCCGATGCTCGAGGCCGCGACTCGCGTCGCCAAGCGCTTTGACTTGCCCTGTCAGGTCTCGCTCGAAGAGTTCATGGCCTGCGCGGTCGGTGGCTGCGCGGGCTGCACGGTCAAGGTCAATACGCCTGCGGGGCCGGCCATGAAGCGTGTCTGCGTCGATGGCCCGGTATTCGATGGCTACAGTGTCTTCGACGTCTGATCCCGCGCGCCGCTTGGCTGCGATCCGCAGCCAGATCGCAGCAGCTGCAACCCAAGCGGAGCGCCCGAGCGACTCGGTCACGCTGGTGGCCGTCAGCAAGACTCAACCGGCCGCAGCTATCGCAGCACTCGCAGATCTCGGACAACGCGACTTCGGCGAAAACTACCTGCAGGAAGCCATCGGCAAGATCCAGACCCTGGCTGATCGCTCACCGAAACTGGTGTGGCATTTCATCGGACAACTGCAATCGAACAAGACGCGCCCGGTAGCGGAGTATTTCGATTGGGTGCATACCGTTGATCGACTCAAGATCGCCGAGCGTCTCTCGCAGCAAAGATCGCCACACGCCCCCCCGCTACAGGTCTGCCTGCAGGTGAAACTGGGCGACGAGGCGACGAAAGCCGGCGTCACTCCGGCAGAGTTGCCCGCACTCTTGCGAGCCGTTGTGGCATTGCCGCGACTGCAGATCCGCGGACTCATGGCGCTACCCCCGGCGGAGCGCGATGAAAGCGCACAGCGGCACTGGTTCGCCGAGTTGCGTCAACTTTTGATGACACACCAGCCTGAGTTCCCGGGACTCGACACCCTGTCGATGGGCATGAGCGCCGATCTCACCGCTGCGATCCTCGAGGGCTCGACTTTGATCCGAGTGGGCACCGCCCTCTTCGGTGAGCGTCTACAATCGTCGTCATGAAAACGGGATTCGTCGGTGGTGGTCACATGGGCCGCGCCTTGATCGCAGCCTTGCGACGCAGCGGCGTCGATGCGCAAACCTTGTTCGTCGCCGAGCCGAACGCTGATTTGCGCACCGCGTTGTCGACCGAGTTCGGGATCCATGCGACGAGTGACGCCAAAGAATTCGCCGGCGAGATCGACTGTCTAGTGCTCGCGGTCAAACCCCAGGACATGGCGGCCGTCCTCACGCCTCTGCGTACCTATTTGGAGCGATCGCAACCACTCGTGATCTCCATCGCTGCCGGGCTCTCGACTTCGCAATTGCAGCACTGGTGCGGACCTCAGGCGCGTATCGTTCGGGCGATGCCAAACCGACCCGCCTCGCTCGGCGCAGGCGCCACCGGTCTCTATGCGGATAAATCGGTGAATAACACAGATCGCGAACGAGCCGAACGCGTCCTCGCGCCTGCCGGCATGACCGTATGGGTGGAGGACGAAGGACTGATGGACGTCGTGACAGCCTTGTCCGGCAGTGGTCCTGCCTATTTTTTCCGACTGGCTGAGGCACTTGCCGATGCCGCCGTCCGGCACGGACTCGATCAAGATGCGGCATCGAAGCTCGCGGCGGCGACCCTGCACGGAGCTGGCTTGATGGCGGCAACCGGCGAACCGATGTCGAACCTGCGCGGCTCGGTAACCTCGAAAGGTGGGACCACGGCTGCCGCCCTCGAGGCCTTCACCCAAGCTAACCTCGAGCACATCGTCGAGCAGGCGGTCGCAGCGGCGATCGATCGCGGCCGAGCGCTCTCTCGGCAACAAGACAACACCGGAGGCTGACCGATGCAGCAGGCCATTTTGTTCCTAGCTGACACCCTCTTGTCGCTATTGCTGTATCTGTTTCTGATTCGCCTGCTGCTGCAATGGGTTCGAGCCGACTTTCGCAACCCCATTGCCCAGTCAATCCTCAGACTCACCAATTGGCTGGTTTTACCGCTCCGGCGCGCTTTGCCTGCCATCGGCCGCTTCGATACCGCTTCGATCGTAGCGGTCTACGCCGCCGCGCTCGTTCAAACTGCTGCAGTCACGCTCATCCTTGTCGGCGCGCTCCCGAGCGCCTTGGATTGGCTGCAGGCCGCTTTGCTGGTGTCGGTGCGCGATGCCTTGTGGCTCTACTTTTGGGCGATCTTCATATACGCACTTGCCTCGATGATCTCCCCCGGTGTGCGTTCGCCGCTTCAGTCACTGCTGGAGTCGCTCTGCGAGCCGGTTTTGGGCCGGATTCGTCGTGCAGTGCCGGCGATCGGCGGTCTTGATCTGTCGCCGATGTGGGCAGGAATCATCATCCAGGTGCTGCTGATCCTGCTGCGTGGTTGATAAAAACCCCCATTTTTTACGGGGAGAAACGTCGAAAAGTGTTTGCGCGGAAAGATCCATGTGCTATGTTTCCGCCCGAATCGAAACGCGCGCGAACGCGCGCAACACTATAAATTCAGGAGAATTCCACGATGGCGAAAAAGGGTGGTCCGCCGACCAAGTCCGAAATCCTCAATCAGATTGCGAAGGACACCGAGTTGTCGCGCAAGAATGTTTCTGCCGTTTTCGATTCGCTGAACGGCATCATCAAGAAGAGCCTGCGCGCCAACGGCCTGTTCACCCTGCCGGGTCTGGCCAAGCTCAAGGTCGTCAAGAAGCCGGCCACGAAGGCTCGCGAAGGCGTCAACCCGTTCACGGGTGAGAAGATGATGTTCAAGGCAAAGCCGGCCTCGAAGAAGGTTCGCGCTATGCCGTTGAAGAACCTCAAGAACATGGTCAACTGATCAGTTC
>CAIVYV010000367.1 GCA_903910215.1 uncultured Pseudomonadota bacterium | reverse complement strand
GTGCGCACGTTTTATGGGCAGCTGGTCGAAAAAGTGTACGAGCCAGCCGCCGGCGTACGTATCGCCAATGACGAGCTAAAGGCTGCGCTCAACGCGATTCGTTCCAAGGCCATGGGCGATGTCAAAGGCCTCGGCGACATCCCGATGAAGTCAATTCAGTCGGAGTTCGACGCGTTCAGTAGGTTCGTTGCGGACGAGGAAAACACTCACACGGTTGCGTCGCTGCGCGAGTTTGAGAAAACGCTCAGCGACAGCTTCCGGCAATCGGTCGGGGCAAACAACGAGTTCACGCCAGCACAGCGCGCCTTCCGCGACACCATCAAAGACTTGTATGTGAGCAAGCTCGACCAAGCCGTCCCAGGCGCGTCGGCTGCTTTGCGTGAAGCGAATGCGGCGTACAGCATTGCCAACAAGATGTTTGAAGGGGCTCGCGACCTAGAAGCGAAGCTTGCCCAAACATCGCCTCTCGGGCGAGACCAGTTGTCGCAGTTCATCCTTGGTGCAGCTGCACTCAACAGCCCAATCGCCGCAGGCAAGTTCCTTATCATGGGCGCGGCTCTGCGAGGGTTCTACAACCAGCGCGGAGAGGGCGCGCTTGCTGACATGGCATCCAAGCTTGCCGGCAACGGCGTCCGCGTGATGCAAGACCCCGTCAGGGCTGGGACCGTGGCGGCTCAGTCAATCATCAACGCGAACAGGGCCGTGCTTTACCCGCTCAACGCGCAGAGGTTTGTGTCAGTGGAGCCCGGCGAATACAAGGAGCTGGCTAACTCCGTACGCGACATGGCCCGGAACCGTGAGGACATCGCCAAGCAGGTGATGGCGGCCACTGCGGGGATGGCGCCGGACAAGCAGCAGCAGGTTTTGCAGAAGTTTGACCGAGTGTTTCAGGCGCTCGGCGACAACCTGCCAGACAACATCGAGCAGCCTGGCAAGGTAAGCGAGCAGGCCCGCCAGTACACGGTGTTCGCCAGGTCGCTGCTGGACGAAGCCTACGCGACGCAGGTTATCGCGAACGGAGGCCCAGACATGCGCACTGCCGTCGAAGCCCTACGCGCCCAAGGCGAGGACGGGCAAAAGTACATCGACACACTCGAAGAGCAGCTGCGGACCGGGATCAACAACAGCCGCGAGGCACAGCGCAACACGGACCTGCTGGCGGCGTACCGCAACATCAAGAGCGTGTCCAAGAAGGCGGGGCTGAGCATCGGCGGCAGCCGCACCGGTGGAATTGGTCATATCGTCCATGGGCAAAAGCTGCGGATGCCTGGAGTAGGTGGTAAGACGGTCTCGATGAGCCCAACGCAGGTGGGCAGCGCGGTTAACGCGTTCTCCGGCATCGGCGGCCAAAAGAACTAGCTTAGACTGAACACTGTATTGAAAGGGTAAGACGATGAGGATGGGCAGCGCAATCGCGAATGGCGTACGACAGTACGCAGTGACGGTGACTACGACCTGGCAACAGCTTGAGAGCGGCGTTAGCGGCTTCGCTGTGGGGGCTGACGGCTTGGCCCTCGGACTGCCGGTGCTTCGTTGGAAGGGCCAAACGGGTACGTCGTCGACGGGCAACCAAAACCCCTATGACTACGTCCAAGGGCTGCTCATCCAGAACCGCGACGCGAGCGCGACGCTCTACGTCAGCACATGGAAGGACGCGGACGGCACGGACCCCTCGGTTGCCACGGCTCGCAGCGTAGCGAACGCCATCGCCATCGCCGCAGGAGGCAGCCTGCGCCTCGACAACACCGACGCCACGAAGGTCTGGCTGGCTGGCAGCGGGTCGCTCGTAGCAGCCATCCTAGGGACGTGAAGGTTCACCATGAGCGCACCTAACATCATTTATCCCCCAAGCAGCGGCGGCGGCGGCGGAACCATTACGGGCAGCGGCGGGTCTCAGTACGTCGCCGTGTGGAGCGGCACAAGCACGCTGACGACCGGCTCTTTGACGGACACCGGCAGTCGTGTCGGCATATCGCAAACGTCGCCCGTGACGACCTTCCAGGTCGGCGGCAACACCGTCGCGACGGCTTCGCCCGTTGGGGCGTTCTGCACGCTCGGCAGCAACAGCCGTTTCACGGCAGACGACGGTACGCGCGCGCTCACGCTCGCGGCGGACGGAACGAACGCCATCATCGGCACAACGACGGCGCATGACCTGCTCTTGCAGCGCGCTGGAGTGACCGCCGCGACCATCAAGGGTGGGGCCATTGCGACGCTCACCGGCGCAACCCCAGCAGCGACGAACGGAACGTACGTGCAGCTTGCGCTCACGGGCGGCACAGGCGCAGGCGCAACAGCCGACATCGTGGTCGCGTCCGGCGCAGTCTCGGCGGTCGTTCTTCGCGCCCCCGGCAACGGCTACACGGTCGGCGACCTGCTGACGTGCCCCACCCTCACTGGCCTCGGCGCTGGCGTCACCGTGGCGACCGTGGCGACCGTCATCAGCGACATCGAAGGGACGGCGAACATCACGACTAGCGGACGCCTCGGCGCGCTCACGACGAACCCGCGCGCGGGCCTCGACGTGGCATCTGGCGGCGGCATCATCTCTGGAGCAACGCGGCTTGGCGTAACGGTGACAGGCACCAATCAAGCGATTGAAACGTTTTTCGCGCTGCAAGGCACCGTCAACCCGACAGCTTCAAATTACGGCGTTTGGGTCATTCCACAGTACGACCTGACCGCCGGGACGATTAACGGCCCCACGATTCGCGGCATCGAGTGCAACCCTACCGTCTCCGCATCGTCGGCAGGTACGACGCAAACCGTGTCGATCATCGGCGCGAACGTCAATGCGCAACGATGGTCGGCCTCCGACCTATCGACCGGCACCGGAAACCTGGTGTCAGCCGTTCGAGGTACTGCCACCATCGGAGCGTCGACCGGATCGGCGTCAACGGCCAGTATGCAGTGCTTCAACGGGCTTTACCAAGTCTCGCAGGCTGCGCACACCGTGACAACCGGCTTCGTGTACGCCGGTCGCCTTTCGAACACAGGCACCACGACGACGCTGAGCGTGTACGGCGTGGACACGAACACGTTCACCAACAGCGGCACCATCGGGACGCTCTACGGCTTGCGCCTGCCAAGCATCACGAACACGGGCACGATCACGACGCGCTACGGCATTTCGCAAGAGGACAGCGCAGCCATCAACCAGTTCGCTGGCACGGTGCAGTTCAACAACGGCTTCGGTTCTGTTGCAACGGTCTACGGCACGCGCGCGTGGGTGAACTTCAACGGAACTGGCGTCGTGGC
>CAIVYV010000366.1 GCA_903910215.1 uncultured Pseudomonadota bacterium | reverse complement strand
GCAGCGTGGCTGACGTGGTGTTTGTTGGCGGTCATCACACCGGACCTCTACGCGCAAGGGCAGGACTCGACCGCAGGCGAACGTAACCTGCGCATCATGGCGGAGCTGTTGCCGGGACATTACGACAACGCGAACCAACATTACTTCGATCAACGTCGCAAGCTCGCAGCGGATGATCAGCACGTGCGCATGTCGACCACGATCCGCAGGATCGATGCCCCCGCATTTGGTCGCTACGCCTATCTGTGGATTAACGAAGTGCAGACGCCGAACGGCCCACAACGATCGTGGCGTATCGCGAGTCTGCAGGCGGGTCCCGCGAGTGATGAAGTGACGATGCAGCACCACTTGCGTATGCAAGGCGAGATCACGGAGACGGAGTTTGCGACGCTGACGCCTGCGCAGTTACGCCGGACCGAGGGTTGTGATTACTTATTCAAGCGGCGCGCAGACCACTTCCGCGGTGTTCAGGCACCGGGCCGTTGCGAGTTCGATTGGGAAGGTCAGCGAGTTCGTACGGATAATGAGATCTCGATCGCCAAGAGCAGTCTGTGGTTACACGATCACAAGTGGGTGATCAAGACCGGTCGTCGGATCACCGGAGTGGCGTCGGGTGAGCCTTATTGGCTCGAGCGCTCGCGCGACTTTCATTGTTATGCGGACATTCCGGGCGTGGGCGGTGGTCGAGACATTCCCTTCAAGCGATACGACAACATCACCTTGCATGACAAGGGCGGTATGTACTGGTTCAAGAGCGATGAAGCGACGCCGCGAGAGCTCGGTTTGCAACTGCGCGCCGTGACTTGGCACGTGCTCAACGAAGCGAACGACTACTTCAATCGCAACTCGATGGTGCTATCGGTGCTCGAAAAGCTCGCCGATGGGAGCGTGAAGGAACACGCCTACGCTTTCACCGATCCGCAGACCGAGCGCATCGCGCTGAATCTCAAGTGGATACTCGCCAACTGCGCGATCACGCCGCGTCAGTCCGCCAAGCCGGAGATGTGAGGCCTTTCGTTCAGCTTGCGGTTCGAAGATCGATGATCGACGCGGCCACGGCGGTGATCGATTCTTCGTGCGCGGGTTCACGCCATGGCTCGACCAAGGCGGCCGCGTACCATTCGCGCATCGCTGGTAGTGCGCGCAAGTTTGCCGCGTAGGCATCGCACCGATCATCAAGCGAGATGTTGTAGGTCTGCAGACGAAACGCGACGGGTGCGTAGAACGCGTCCACCGCGGTGAACTCGGCGCCGGCGAGGAATGGGCCGCCGAAGCGAGAGAGACCCATCGTCCAAAGGGCTTGCAGCCGCGCGATATCGGCTTGCAGGTCGAGTGGGCGCTCGCGCAAAACGACACGCTGCCCGCAGGTCATGCTGCAGTGACGGCGAAGCGCGCCAAAGCTCGAGTGCATCTCGGCAGTAGCACTGCGCGCATAAGCACGTGCCACCGGATCGCGCGGCCAAACCTGAGGGTAACGCTCGGCCAAGTGCTCGACGATCGCGAGCGAATCCCAGATGCGCAGTTCGCCATCATGCAAGCAAGGCACTTTGGCGCTAGGTGAGAAGCGACTAAAGCGTTCGTGCATCTCAGCTGCATCTTCACCGAAGGGCTCGAGATGCTCCTCGAACGGAATTCCGAGCTCACGCATCAGCACCCATGGCCGCAAGGACCACGAAGAGTAGTTCTTGTTGGCGATGTAGAGCTTCAAGGTGCGGGCTTGCGGAAGCGGAACGTGAACCGATCACTGTAGCCTGCGACTGTGGGTCGCTGCGTGTCGTAGCGCAGTTCGTCGTCCGGACGATAGTGCAGATCGGCAAAGCCATCGAAGACGAAGCCAGCATCCAAGATTTCTTTGATAACGAGCACGGGGTCGATACGACGCCAATTCTCGCGCGTAGTCGGCTCGTTGTGCCGGCGGGTGTGATCAACGATGCCATAGACGCCGCCTGGCTTTAGCGCATCGAAGACGGCGCGGTGCAGCATCGCGCGGCTTTCGGCGTTGAAGTTGTGCAGGTTGCGGAAGGTCAACACCATGTCGACATTATTGACGGGCAGTTTGATCGACTCGGCTTGCATCGACATCGTGCCCGGAGCGGCCTTCATCACGGTTTTGTCGTCGACGTACTCGACCTTGTCGAGACCCCACTCCTTGAGGCGCGGAGCAATTCGTCCGGCGCCGAGTGTCACGTACAGCTTGCCCTGTTCTGCGAGTGTGAGCCCGAGGATCTTGGTGTACCAGCCGGCGCCGGGCATCAGCTCGACGACCGTCATATTCGGCTTGAGACCAAAGAAATCGAGAGTCTGTACGGGTTTGCGCTCGCGGGCATCGCGCGCCCGTTCGTCGTCGCTGCGGATGGGGCTGGCGAGAGCCTTTTCGATTTTCTGGGCAGTTTCGCTCTTCGGAGCGGGTGCGCCCATTTGGGCATAGCCGTAGACGGGGGCCAAGAGAGCGACGATGAGACTCAGACGACGTAACAACATAAATTACCTCAGCGGACAATACCAAGCAGTTCCAGTTCGAAAATCAGCGTGGCGCCCGGACGAATCGCAGGTGGCAGACCACGATCGCCATAGGCGAGCTCCGGCGGGCAGGTGAGTCTCGCTCGCGTACCGACGCGCAAGGTTGGCAACGCTTGATTCCAGCAAGCGATGACGCCTTTGACCGGGAAGGTTGCCGGTTCGCCACGTGCGAGGGAGCTGTCGAACACGGTGCCATCAACCAAACGGCCGACGTAGTGGACGCTGACGTGATCCGTGCTCGATGGCATATCGCCCGAACCCGATTTCAAAGGTTCCACGATCAGACCGTTGGCGTGACGGATGCTCTCCGGATTGGCCGAAACGTTGGCGACGTGTTCCAGCGCGCGGTCCTTCTCCACCGCGGCCGTGGCGGCGCGCCGGGCCGATTGCATTTCGTGCAAGCGAGGGGCTTCAGCGGCGAGATCCACCCGCGGTTCGCGCTGCAACACGCCATCTTCGAGACCCATGCCGACGTATTTCAATTCGTCTGGCGTGAGCGCGAAACTCTCGAGCGTGCGGGAGATCAGCTGGCCCAGGGTGTAGAGCGTGCGCGCGTCGGCATCAGGCAAGGGCGTGTTCGAGCGTGGCTCGCTCGCGTGCAGGGCGCTTACCATGAGGAAAGCGAGGCCAATAGCCATGCAAGACTGTCGTCTCATCGGACCTACCCCCGTCGGTCTTTTTGCTATCTTGCGCCTTGTCCTTTGGCTGTCAACCGTTGCGTGTCAAACACGGCCACCATCGTGCGGAGTGCTAGCGTGCATTCGAGATTTTCTGATCGTTGGGTCACGGCGGTGCTGGCAGTCGTGGCTTGGACTATGGTCGCGATGCCCGTCGCACTCGCCGAATATCAACCGGCGCGATCGGCGCCCTCGAGTCGCGGTGGTGTGACGGATCGGGTCATCGTTGGATTTCGCACCGATACCCTCGCCGATGCCGCTGCCATGCATGCCGAGATCTCGGCCCTGTCTGGTCGTGTCAATTTGCCGCTGCGGGCGGTCGATCGACTGGGAGACGGGCTCGCAGTCGTGAGGCTCGCGATGCCGGCTACAGTGAGCAATGTCGAAGCGGCGCTGTCGAGCTTGCGGTCGGATCCGCAGGTGGCTTTTGCCGAGCCCGATCGCCGTCGCTATGCGCATGCCGTCCCGAACGATCCTCTCTATGCGGGCCAATGGTATTTGAGGGCCGCGCAGGCCTCGGCTTTGCGGGCGGAAAGTGCGTGGGATTCGAGCGCGGGCAGTGCGGGCATCATCGTGGCGGTACTCGATACCGGTATTCGTTACGAGCACCCCGATCTCGAGCGTGCGGCGAGCGGCGGTCGGTTACTGCCGGGATATGATTTCGTCTCGGCCGACTCCGATGGGAAGTTCACCTCGGCCAACGACGGTGATGGACGCGATGCGGATGCATCCGATCCAGGCGATTGGGTGACGACGAGCGAGGCCGCCCTGCCTATCTTTGACGATAACTGCGAAGCGCAGGATGAATCCTCTTGGCACGGTACGCGCGTGGCTGGTCTCATCGGTGCGAGATCAAATAATAGTGCGGGTATTGCCGGCCTAACTTGGCGGCCGTGGATCTTGCCGGTGCGGGTGCTCGGAAAATGTGGAGGCTACGACTCGGACATCCTCGCGGGTATGCGATGGGCTGGTGGACTCGGTGTCACGGGCGTTCCCGCGAACCCGAACCCTGCGCGAATACTCAATCTCAGTTTAGGGTCCGAGGATCGTTGTCCTGCCTCTTATCAAGCGGTGATCGACGAACTTGTGCGCAGCGGCGTCGTGATCGTGGCGTCGGCTGGTAATGAATCGGGGCCGGTTGCCGCGCCGGCGAGTTGCCAGGGTGTGGTGTCGGTCGTCGCATTACGTCATGCCGGTACCAAAGTGGGTTTCAGCAGTCTGGGTGCCAATGCGACGATCGGAGCGCCGGGCGGTAACTGCGTCAACACCGGCGCTAACGAACCCTGTCTGTATTCGATCGACACCACCACCAATCTCGGTGTCACGGTGCCCGGTGCGCATGGCTACACGGATCAATTCAATTTCAACGTAGGTACGAGTTTTTCGGCACCGCTCGTAGCAGGTGTGGCAGCGTTGATGGTCTCGGTCAATGCAACTCTTCCGAGCGCGGAGATCACCGAGCGACTGCGCGCCGGTGCTAGAGCCTATCCGGCTGTCAGCGGGATCCCGGTCTGTCGTAATCCCAGTAACACCAATGATCGCCAAACAGCCGAGTGCGCGTGCACGAGTGCAGCCTGCGGTGCCGGCATGGTCGATGCAGTCGGCGCACTCGAGCAGGCTCGTCGGCCGCTCGCGGTGATCGTCGCGCCGGCCAGCGTCGCGGCAGGCCAGAATGCGACTCTGCAAGCGAATGCATCGACGGCATCCTGTGGGCGAAACCTGCAAGCTTATGCTTGGACTGTGCTTGCAACCGGATCGGGTGGTGCGCTCGTCGCGGGAGCTAACACCGCCTCGGCGACTGTGTTACCGCCGACGAGCGGAACCCTGCAATTGCAGTTGACCGTCACCGATAATCAGGGTGCGCGCGATACGGCGCTGGTCAATGTCACGGCGACGACGGCCAGCAGCGACAGTCCGCAGGTCGTGGCAGGGTCTGCTTGCCCGAACGAATTGAGTTTCGCGCCGCCTGTGACCACCCCACCGAGTGCGCCGACAGCGCCCGGAGCAGAAGGTTCCGGCGGCGGCGGTGGTGCGATGGATCCGTGGTTTTTATTAGTGCTGGGCGGCGCACTGCTTTGGCGTGCCGCTCATCGACGTGGAGTATTCGAATGACGATGACGGTTTTGATTACGGGCGCCTCGTCGGGCATCGGCGAAGGTTTGGCGCGCGAATATGCGCGGCGTGGCGCACGTTTGGCGCTGGTGGCGCGGCGCCTTGAGCGCCTCGAAGCTCTGGCGACCGAGTTGCGCGCCGCCGGCGCTGAGGTCAGCGTACACGTCGGTGACGTCACCATCGAGGGTGACATCGTGCGGGTCGTCAAAGAATTCTCATCGCGCGGTGTTGCTATCGATCTCGTTTATGCAAACGCGGGTTTCGGCGTTGCCGGATCCTTGCAGCGCTTGAGCCTTGAAGACTATCGCCGGCAGTTCGAGACCAATGTCTTTGGTTTGCTACGGACCATCTACGAAACTCTCGATGTATTGCGCGTGAGCAGAGGGCGGATCGTGCTCGTCGGCAGTGTGGCGGGTCACGTCGCCGCACCGTCCGCGTCCGCTTATGCCATGAGCAAATTCGCCGTGCGCGCGCTATCGGAATCGTTGCGCGGCGATTTGCGTCGCGACGGTATCGGCGTGACCTTGGTCTCGCCGGGATTTGTCGATTCCGACATTCGCCGCACCGACAACCGCGGTCAATTGCAGGAGGATGCGCCGGATCCGGTGCCGGGTTGGCTGCGTGTGCCAACGGATGTTGCGGTACGCGAGATCGTGCGCGGCGTCGAGCATGGCAAGGCGGAAATTGTCGTCACCGGTCACGGCAAGATCATCGTTTTCTTGTCGCGGCATTTCCCGCGTCTGGTGCGATTCCTGTTGTTGCGCAGTTATACCGGCAGGCCCGAGCCCAAGTCCGCCAAATGAATTCCCGCGTTCGTTCCTTGTTTCCAACGTTGTTGTACGTCGCGCCGCTGCAACGAGGCGGCAGCAGCGATTTGAATCGGCGCTTACTCGCCGAGTGCTCGCAATTGCAGATCGACGATGTCGCTGGTCAGCGTTGGTCGGCGCGCAACTATCCCGGCGGCTATACGTCTTATGGTTCGCTATGTCGCATGCAGCAGCTCTCGCCGACGTTCGCCAAGCTCGAGCGGGCCCTTACAGCCCACGTGCGAACGTACGCCAAATCTCTGGCTCTCGATCTCGAGGGTCGAGAGCTCTCCATGACCGATTGCTGGGTGAACGTGATGCCGCAAGGCGTCGTACACAGCCTGCACTTGCATCCGCTATCGACCATCAGCGGCACGTATTACGTGCGCACGCCAAGTGGCGCTTCGGGCCTGAAGTTCGAAGATCCGCGTCTGGATCGCTACATGGCGGCACCGCCTCGGCGGGCGGATGCGCCGGAGTCCCTCCGACCCTGGCATACGGTGGCAGCCAAGGTCGGGCAGGTCGTGCTTTTTGAAAGTTGGTTGCGCCACGAGGTGCCGCCGAACCCCTCCAAGACTCCGCGTATCAGTATCTCGTTCAATTTCAGCTGGTTTTGATGTCCGGCAGTTGGCGGGGGTATTGCAGAGTCGTTATCGATGTAAGACGATCAGTGGTTGTGTCTGTAGTTTTTTGGCAATGGAGTTGTGACAAATATGCAACATGCTAAGTGGGTGTTGGCTGCCGCCGCTTTGACGGCCGCTGCCACGGCAACCGCACAAGACCAAGATGCGTCTGGCGGTTTGGAAGAGATCACGGTCACTGCTCAGCGCCGCGAGCAGAGCCTGCAGGACGTGCCTATCGCCATCACGGCGTTCACGGCCGATCAGCTTGAGCAGCGTCAGGTGTTCAACACCTACGACCTCGTGCGCAACATTCCGAACTTGACGGGTAACTCCAACGTCGGTGTTGGCACCTCGAGCTCGCTCTACATCCGCGGTATCGGCAACGGCGAATCCATCGCTACGTTCGATCTGCCGGTCGGCACCTATGTCGACGACGTCTACGTCGCTCGCCAGAACCACAACAACTTCAGCCTGTTCGACGTCGAGCGCATCGAAGTGCTGCGCGGTCCGCAGGGCACGCTGTTCGGTCGTAACACGACCGGTGGTGCAATCAACGTCGTCATGAAGAAGCCGAGCGAAGAGCTCAAGGGCTACGTCGAGGCCGGTATCGGTCGCTTCGGTCTTTGGACGGCGCGCACCTCGATCGACTTGCCGATCAGTGATCGCCTGTTGACCAAGTTCTCGGCTTACCGCGTCAAGGACGATGGCTACGCCTTGCAGGTTTCGACCGGCGATTACCTCAACGATCGTGATGCCTCGGGTCTGCGTGCCGACATCCGCTTTCTCCCGGTTGATGGTGTCACCATCGATTTCATCGGCGAGTACGTGGACGATCGCAACACGAACTTCTTGAACGTCGAAAACTCCGACGGTAACCGCATCGTCAACAACAAGATCACGCAGGGTTCGTTGGTCGGCGTCATCACGGGTGCCAAGGCCAGCTTGCCGCTCGGCAACGAGGCGGCGACGCGTGCTGCCACGTTGATCGTTACCAGCGAACTCAACAACGATGTCACGTTGACTGCGATCACGGGCTTCCGTGACACGGATCACGACTTCCTCGTCGACTCGGGTGGTGAGTTGCCGCGTGCTACGAACAGCCGTGGGTTTACGCCGCTCATCAACATGGGTGATCACGAGCAGTTTTCGCAGGAAATCAAGCTCAACGGCCAGTCTGGCCGCTTGAACTGGACGACCGGCCTCTACTACATGAATGAGGACAACGTCACCGATTTCGCCAACGGCAATAGCAACGCGGCGACCGGTGCTTTCACGGTTGCGGCTGACCGAACCATGAAGAATGGTCTCGAGACCTACGCCGTGTATGGTCAGGGCGACTTCAAGCTCAACGACGTCTTCACCGTGACGGCAGGTATCCGCTACACCGAGGAGACCAAGGACTTCTCGATTGAGCGCAACATCGGTGCAACCGGCGCCGCCCTCTCGACCGCTGCGATTGCTGCCGCCAATATCCCGCTGACGCTCAATGAGCAGGTGTGGACGCCGCGCGTTGCGCTGCAGTACGACGTTTCGGATGACGTGATGTTCTTCGTGTCGGCGACCCGCGGTTTCAAGTCGGGCGGTTGGCCGGCTCGCGCGACTGCGAACAACGCGTTCATCCCGTTCGAGCCGGAAACCGTGTGGTCGTATGAGTTCGGCACCCGTGCCGATCTGTTCGACAACCGCGTGCGCTTGAACGCCACTGCGTTCTACTCGATGACGGACGACATCCAGATCCCGGCCCGTATCGATGTGAACGGTCTGCAGATCTCGACGACCACCAACCCGGCGGACCTCGAGAACTACGGCATCGAAATCGATGCCACCTGGGTGCCGATCGATGGTCTGAACATCACGGCTGGCCTCGGTATGCAGAACGCGAAGTACGTCAGCATCAGCCAGCGCGTGTTGGATCAGGCGGCTGTGTGCCGCGCGAACCCGACCGGTTCGTTCCAAGGCGCTCCGGCCTGTAACGCGAACTTCGTCGATCAGTTCGGTCAGATCGCAGAGCCGGTGCGTGCACCGGATTACACGATCAGCATGAACGCGAGCTACGAGTTCACCTCGGGTGCGATCACCTATATTCCGAGCTTCGGCTTCAACACCAGCGACGAGTACGCCATCGGCACGACGGGCAGCCCCGCATCGACCAACGGCACCTGGTCTGGCAAGCAGACCTACATCAACGCCGGTGTGTCGCTGCGCTTCGAAAACGTGCCGGGTCTGACGGCCGCGATCGACTGCCGCAACTGTGCCGATAAGGCCTACCCGATGTCGGCTTTGGGTCCGTTCCAGTTCTTGGATCGCCCGGGCAGCTGGGGTGCGCGCATCAAGTATCGGTTCTGATAGCCCCTTTAACCGTTGACAGGCCGCGGATGCCTTCCTAGAATCCGCGGCCTTTATCGGTCCTTAGCCTCCGGGCTGGGGTTCCGTGAAACAGCGGCTTTCAAGATTCCGGGCCGCCCCCGCGAGGGGGTGGCCCGGGTTGTCTCGGAAGCTCGCCCGCCGCAGCCGGTCGTCGAGCTGTCGGTCGTAGGTCCGGGTTCTCTGCCCCAGTTTCAACGCTGCCGGTAGATGTTTTTGCGGATCTTGCGAGCGACGTCTCCTGTCCAGCTGTAATTGATTTTTCGCAACGCTGAAGACTTGGAGACTGCATGGCCACGACAGGTCAGCTGATTCGCGCCCCGCGCCGCACCCGTGCTGAAAAGACGAAGGTGCCCGCTCTCGGCGCTGCCCCCCAGAAGCGCGGTGTTTGCACCCGCGTTTACACCACTACCCCTAAGAAGCCGAACTCGGCGCTGCGCAAAGTTTGCCGCGTGCGCCTGGTCAACGGTTTCGAAGTCACCTCCTACATCGGTGGTGAGGGGCACAACCTGCAGGAGCACTCGGTGGTGCTCATCCGCGGTGGTCGTGTGAAAGATCTGCCGGGTGTGCGTTACCACACGGTTCGCGGCACGCTCGATTGCGCCGGCGTCAATGACCGCAAGCAGAGTCGCTCGAAGTACGGCGCTAAGCGCCCGAAGAAATAAGGCTTAGGAGTTAATCGATGTCACGTCGTGCACAAGCCCCCGTCCGCCACATCCTGCCGGACCCGAAATTCAACAGCGACATGCTCGCCAAGTTCATGAACGTCGTCATGAAGAGCGGCAAGAAGTCGGCTGCCGAGCGCATCATTTACGGTGCGATCGATCGCATCTCCGAGAAGACTGGTAAGCAGGGTGGCGATGCCATCGCGCTGCTCTCGCAGGCTCTCGATAACGTCAAGCCGGTCGTCGAAGTGAAGTCGCGTCGCGTCGGTGGTGCTACCTATCAGGTGCCCGTCGAAGTTCGCGCTCCGCGTCGCCAGACGCTCGCCATGCGTTGGGTGATCGAAGCCGCGCGTGCCCGCAGCGAGAAGTCCATGGCTTTCCGTCTTGCGCACGAGTTGCTCGAAGCCTCGGAGAACCGCGGCGCTGCCGTTCGCAAGCGTGAAGATACGCATCGTATGGCCGAAGCCAACAAGGCTTTCGCGCACTACCGCTGGTAATCGATTCCGCAGGGTTTCTCCTGCGTCAGATCCGCCATGGCGCGTGCAACACCCATAGAACGCTACCGGAACATCGGAATCTCGGCGCACATCGACGCCGGGAAGACGACGACGACCGAGCGCATTCTTTTTTACACGGGTGTATCGCACAAAATCGGTGAAGTGCACGACGGTGCTGCCGTCATGGACTACATGGAGCAGGAGCAGGAGCGTGGCATCACGATCACCTCCGCAGCGACCACCTGCTTCTGGAAGGGAATGGATAAGTCCTTTCCGGAATATCGCATCAACGTCATCGATACGCCTGGGCATGTCGACTTCACCATCGAAGTCGAGCGGTCCTTGCGTGTGCTCGATTCGGCGGTAGCCCTGTTCTGCGCGGTTGCCGGTGTGCAGCCTCAATCGGAGACGGTGTGGCGCCAGATGAATCGGTATGGCGTGCCGCGCATCGCGTTCGTCAACAAGATGGATCGCTCGGGCGCGAATTTCCTGCGCTGTGTCGAGCAGATCAAAACTCGTCTGCGTGGCAATCCGGTGCCGACCCAGTTGCCGATCGGCGCCGAGGACGACTTCGAAGGCGTGGTCGATCTGCTGCGCATGCAGGCGATCTACTGGGACGCAGAAACGCAGGGTATGAACTTCGAGTACCGCGATATCCCAGAGGGGATGCGCGCAGATGCCGAAGCCTACCGTACGCTGATGATCGAAGCGGCGGCTGAAGCCAACGAAACTTTGATGAACAAATATCTCGAGGGGAAAGAACTCTCGCTCGAGGAAATCAAGGCCGGGCTGCGTGAGCGCGCCTGGCGCAACGAGATCGTGCTGTGCATGTGCGGCAGTGCGTTCAAGAACAAGGGCGTGCAGGCTTTGCTCGACGCCGTCGTCGAGTTCATGCCATCTCCCATCGATGTTCCTCCAGTGAAGGGTGTCGATGATGACGGTGAAGTGGCCTCGCGCAGTGCCAATGACGACGCGCCGTTTGCGGCGCTCGCGTTCAAGATCCTGAACGATCCGTTCGTCGGCAATCTCACCTTCTTCCGCGTCTATTCGGGCGTGTTGAGTTCGGGTGACGCGGTTTACGTGCCGACGAAGTCGAAGACCGAGCGCATCGGCCGTCTGCTGCAGATGCATGCCTCCGACCGCTCCGAAATCAAGGAAGTGCGTGCCGGTGATATCGCGGCCGCCGTCGGCCTCAAAGATGTCATCACGGGCGACACTCTTTGCTCGGAAGACAAAGTCATCACGCTCGAGAAAATGGTGTTTCCGAACCCCGTGATCTCGGTGGCGGTTGAGCCTAAGACGAAGGTCGACCAGGAAAAGATGGGTCTCGCGCTGCAACGTCTCGCGAAAGAAGATCCGTCGTTCCGCGTGCATACCGATCCTGAGTCGGGTCAGACGATCATCTCGGGCATGGGCGAGCTGCACCTCGAAATCATCGTCGATCGCATGAAGCGCGAGTTTAAGGTCGAGGCTAATGTCGGCAAGCCGCAGGTCGCGTACCGCGAAACCATCCGCGGCACCATCGAGGCCGAAGGCAAGTTCGTGCGTCAGTCTGGCGGCCGCGGCCAATATGGTCACGTGTGGCTCAAGATCGAACCGAACGAGCTCGGTAAGGGCTACGAATTCGTCAATGGAATCGTGGGCGGCACTGTGCCCCGCGAGTTCATCCCGGCTGTCGACAAGGGCATCAAAGAAGCCGTCGATACCGGCGTCATCGCGGGCTATCCCGTCGTCGATGTGAAGGTCACGTTGTTCGATGGTTCGTACCACGATGTCGACTCGAACGAAATGGCTTTCAAGATCGCCGGCTCGATGGGCTTCAAAGACGGCTTCCGCAACGCGAAGCCCGTGATCCTCGAGCCGATCATGAAGGTCGAGGTGGTTACGCCGGAGGATCACTCGGGCGATGTCATCGGCGATCTGAATCGCCGTCGTGGCCAGATCACCGGCATGGACGATTCGCCCTCGGGCAAGCAGATCAACGCTGAAGTGCCGCTATCCGAAATGTTCGGTTATGCAACGACCGTGCGCTCGATGAGCCAGGGTCGTGCGACTTTCACGATGGAATTTTCGAAGTACATGGAAGTGCCGCCGAACGTGGCGCAGTCGATCATCAAGCAGTAACGCCTTTTCGTATTCACCCTTTCAGTTCAGGAGATAACAGCCGTGTCCAAGGAAAAGTTTGAACGCAGCAAGCCGCACGTAAACGTTGGGACGATTGGTCACGTTGACCATGGTAAG